>NZ_JBIVOJ010000008.1:0-132784 GCF_044754065.1 Psychrobacillus sp. NPDC093180
GATCCCTCAAAGACGATGAGGTAGATAGGTTCGGGGTGGAAGCGTGGCGACACGTGCAGCTGACGAATACTAATCGATCGAGGACTTAACCAAATGTATTTATCTGTAGTAAATGTCTGTTTATCCAGTTTTGAGTGAACAAACACTCATCGTCTAGTGATGATGGCAAAGAGGTCACACCCGTTCCCATACCGAACACGGAAGTTAAGCTCTTTTGCGCCGATGGTAGTTGGGGGTTTCCCCCTGTGAGAGTAGGACGTCGCTGGGCAAATAAAAAAGTCGTTACCGAGTTATCGGTAGCGGCTTTTTTTATATTTTAAAAAAAACAGCAAACGACATTTCCCAGGAAATAACGACATTTTTCATCAATAATATCAAGCAAAATTGAATTTTAATATTCAATTACGTTGTAAAAATAAATTAACATTTGATTATATTATTAATATGTTTAATTTCTTAAAGAATAATCGATCAGATCAATAAAAAGTCTACTTATAAAACAAAAAATCCCCCATAAAAAAGGGGATCCTTAACTAGATATTTCACTCATTAAAGCATGTGTGTTGCCTTCAGTATCTTTGAAGAATGCCATCCAAGTTTCGGTATTCCCCATTTTAGCAACCATATGTGGCTCATCTATGAATGTTGCCCCTCCATCTTTTATTTGAGCTACTTCTGTTTGTATATTATCTACTTTAAAATACAATACAGAACTTGGATGGTTAAATTCTTCCGATTCCGGTCTACTCAATAATAATCTTGTATCTTCGCACTGGAAAAACGCTAATCCATTCATTTCGAATAGCAAAGGCAATCCTAATACATCTCGATAAAACTCGACAGCTCGTTCTACGTTATCTACATTAACTGCAATTTGTCCAATCTTCATCTTTACCACCTCCACTTCCTTTTACAAATTCTCTATAAACTAGAAAAATCCTTTATACTATTTATATTAATCGAAAATTTCGCAAAAAATATCAAAATAACAATAACTAGAACTATTAAGATAAGTATAGAGGAGGTGATGGGCCAGTGAATATCATTCAAGAGACATTAAACTGGTTAGAAACAAAGATAGACGAGTCCATAAAAAATGAAGAAATTGTTCAATTTACAGGATATTCATTTTATCATTTTCACCGTATGTTTCAAGAGCATGTTGGCATGTCACTTCATGAATATGTAAGACAAAGAAGGATAACGAGTGCAGCAACCAAACTTATTTACAGTGATACTCGAATATTGGACATTGCATTTAGTTATCAGTTTGAATCACAGGAAGCTTTTACAAGAGCATTTCGCAAGGTGTATGGATTACCGCCAGGAAAGTATCGAAGGCTAATGCGAACCTTATTACAAGAAGAAAATCAGCAGGAGGTAGAGAAGATGGAAGGTTGGTTTTTAAGTGGTACGAATAGTGAGCGTTATGAAATGAGAAGAGATTTGGAAAATGTTCTGAAAGGAAATGCATCTGGACAATTACGATCTAAAGGACAAGTTATGCAAGATGAGTTCGGTACAGTTATGCAGCAGTTCAATGCAAAAGAATGGCTTGGAAAGCGCGTGAAGCTGTCTTGTTTTATCCAAACGAAAGATGTGGAGAATTCAGCAGGATTGTGGATGAGAGTAGATGGAAAAGATGGGGATACTCTGCAATTTGATAATATGCAAAATCGTCCTATTAAAGGTACGACTGCTTGGAATCATTATTGTGTCATATTAGACATTCCAGTAAATGCAGGGGCTATCTATTTCGGTGTTATGCTTCAAGGTGCTGGAGAAGTATGGATGGATGAATTTACTTTGGTCGAAGTAGATGAAAAAACACCTTCAACGAATATGATGATGCCTGAAAATATGCCAAATAAGCCAGTTAACTTAAATTTTGAACTGGAGTTTGAAATGTAAATGAGTAGTAGAACAAGAAGCATTGTTGGAGTATCTGTTACTGTAATGATTTTTGTGCTTATAATAGCATTGAAATTTTTCTTAGGAAATAGGATTTACCTTTGGATAAAAGATGTTTTAAACATGCTAAATGTGTAAGAACCCAAGACAGCTATATATTAATACAGAAAGCCGCATTCTTATGAATGTGGCTTTCTGTATTAATAGGATAGACTTTTTTATGAATTTCATATATACTACATTACATCACTAATGTACTGATTGTCATAGAAAGGAGGACAGCTAATTGGATTTGAATACAGATAGCACGAAACCCATCTATATGCAAATAGCGGAATGGATTGAAAATGAAATAATTGCCGACCGATTTCTTAGCGATGAAAAAGTATACTCGCAATATCAATTAGCAGAGCTCTTTAACATTAACCCCGCTACAGCAGCAAAGGGTTTAACGATACTTGTAGAAGAACATATTTTATATAAGAAAAGAGGATTAGGCATGTTCGTAGCGCTAGAAGCGAAAAACATGATTCTTGAAAAGAGACGCAGCGAAACTTTAACACGAATGGCAAGAGAGCTTGTTCATGAAGCAAGACGGCTTTCTGTGACTGAAGAGGAACTAATTCAGCTAATAAAGAAATGTGAGGAGGAACAAAAGTGACAATTATTGATTGCCAAAATCTAAAAAAGCGTTATAAGCGATTGAATGCACTTGAAGATATTACATTTCAGTTAGAAGAGAAAAAAATTACCGGTTTAATCGGACGTAATGGTGCTGGGAAGACCACATTGTTAAAAATCTTAGCAGGTTTTATTAGAAAAAGTTCTGGGGATATTCAAGTGTTTTCGAATAACCCATTTAATAATTTGCGTGTATCAGCAAACAGTATTTTAGTAGATGATCAAATGAGCTTTCCGGATTCATTAACATTGGCAGATATATTAGAGGTGGCACCGGATTTTTATAAAAGATGGGATACTGAGCTTGCGAATAATTTATTTAAATATTTTAGATTGAATCCAAAACAACTGCATTCCAGATTATCTAAAGGTAATAGGGCAACTTTTAATATGATTTTTGGGTTGGCAACACGTTGTGAGTTGACGATGTTTGATGAACCTACGAATGGGATGGATGAAGCGGTTCGATCAGATTTCTACCGAGCGCTTTTGAAAGATTATATAGCGCATCCTCGCTCCATTTTGATTTCTAGCCATCATTTAGCTGAAATGGAGCATTTGTTGGAGGATATTTTACTTATTCATAAAGGGAAAGTTATTTTTCATCAATCACTAGAAGAAATAAAAGAGTATGCAGTTGCGCTTCAAGGACCAACTGATTTAGTAGAAAAGTTAACTACCGGCAAGGAAATTCTTCATGTAAAGCAATTGGATAGTCAGCGGAAGTATGTAGTGATTAGAAGAGAAGACGTGCCTGTAATAGAGGGAGTAAAGATTCAACCAGTGTCTGCTAGTGAAGTTTGTATGTATGTGACGAGTGAACGGAAAGGGGGAATAGATGATGTTTTTAAGTAATAGCAATTTAGGAGAAGTAGTTAAGACGCAAGTGAAGTATAAGATGAATGCTTATTTGGGTACGCTCGTATCGCTTATTGTAGTGCAGATACTTGGACTTATACTCTCAATGAATGGAACAAGTTCTATGAGTACGAATTTTAACAATACAGACTTTCAAATTGTGTGGATTACAGCAGATACTGTTATAATATTTGTTTCGATTTGGGCCTTATTTTTGGGAAATGTTATTACAACAAAAGGATATCGAAAAACCAATTTTTCGTTTGTCACAAATGGTATCAGCAATAATTTATCCAATATTATTGTGCTTATTATAATGAGTGTATTTGCAGGTGTAACAACTTTTTTATCTCATTATATTTTACGCCTCGTGGTACCTCTTTTTAACGATGTAGGTTATGTGAAAAGTGGAAGTATTATAGATGATCCGCTTAGTTCGATTGCAAGTATGGGATTAATGGTAGGTCTAATACTAATGATTTCTGCAGGAGGATATTTATGGGGAACACTCGTTTATATTCATAGGGCGTATATGTTTTTGTTAATTGTTTTAATTATTACATTACCTACTACGAAGACTGGTCAAATGATTCTTCAATTCATATTCGCTGATAATGGCTCTTTATTCGTTTTGAATTTCAAGTTTGTTTGTGTAGCCATTATTTTCTTTGTACTAGCGATGCTCAGCTCTAATCGATTGGAGGTCAAACGATGAGTAACTTTGGTATTTTATCCATTTTGCCTATACTCGGTATACTTTTCATTATATGGCGGCTACTTCGGCTGGCAAAGAGCACATCGAATCGTATCAATTGGGCGCAGCGATCGAATAAGTGGATACTTTGTATTTATGTGGGTCTTCTTTTATTGGCAGTTGTTGTGTATGAAGCTATTCAAACAAATGGGGAGGAAGCGTTGACTTCAAAAGAATATACAACCTTTGTAAACGAAAATAATGTATTTCAGCAAGCTTTTGAAAACAATGAGGAAAGTAAACTTGATTCCAAATTTTTGATAGAAGAATGGACAAAAAAATTAGAAGGAGATACATTGGAAGTAATTTCAAACGGCTCTGATTTACTTATGAACATCGAATGGTTGGATTCAAAGGAACAATTGGTGGAAGCTAAAATATATAGGACATTTTCATACATGGGTGGTATAAATATGGGAGAGGAAATTCCATTACCTACTCTTGAAGTAAAAGACAATCAATTAATATTGACAGCCATTCCTCAGAAAAAAAGAACATATTATCGTTTTACAAATGAACTAACGTTCTTTTCAACTGTTAATAGTTTGGATGCCTGGGAGCAAAGACGTGTTATAGGCCACACATATATATACTTAAAAGTCCCAAAACATATCAATGTGATAGATAAAGATGGATTACAATTTTATTGAACAAAAGTGCCTTCTGAAGCGAGGCACTTTTATTTTAACTTCACATCGAATAAAAATTTTAAACGACGTAATAGCAATTTAGATGGGAGAAATGGGAACAAAAAATCACGAGTACTGGCAAGTGAGCGGAAACGAAACTGAGCCGCTACGCCGATTTGCCGAGATAGATTAATCACTTTTGCAGTACGTGCTACCCGCTTTTCTTCGTAGAAGGCAAGTGCTTTCTCATTGTCAGTGAACTGCTGAAATGCGTTTCCGAGCACAATCGCATCCTCAATTGCTTGGCCTGCGCCTTGTCCCATATTTGGAGTGGTGGCATGAGCAGCGTCCCCGAGTAATACAATACGACCAAAGATAAATTGGTGCAAAGGTTTAATGTCGTATATGTCATGGTGAAGAATATGTTCAGGTTGTGTTTCTCTGATTAGTTCTGGTACTACTTTTGGAAAACTTTTAAATAGGTTGGCAATTTCATTTCTTTCGATATGTTGATAAAAAAGGTCTTTCTCTCGTGTATTGATACATGCAAACCAATAGACTCGCCCATCCTTCATCGGAGCCATACCGAATCGACCGTTCGTTGACCAAATTTCAGTAGAGGTAAACTCGTCTACTTTTCCTTTGTTTTCTGTAATCCCACGCCAGCATGTATAGCCGGAATAGCGCGGCTCGGAATTTGGTACAAGTTTTTTTCGAATAGTCGAGTGAATGCCATCTGCTGCGATAAGTAAGTCTGCAGTTAATTCTGTTCCATCTTCAAAATAAGCACTCACTTGGTCTCCACAATCCATCACATTCACGCATTTTTTATTGTAATGAACCGTATTTGGTTCAAGTGCTTCTAGGAATGAACCATGTAAGTCTGCTCGATGAATGGTAATGTTCTCTTGGCCAAACCTTTCTTTAAGTAAAGAAAAGTCGATGGAGTTTAGTAGCCGTCCTTTGGCATTTAGAAAAACTTGCGTGTGTAAAACATTTCCGTTTGTAAAAACTTTTTCACCGACACCAATATTCATAAGAGCCTGCATGGCATTCGACCCAATTCCTATACCTGCGCCAACGGGTTGAAATGTCGATGCTGCTTCGTATACGTTTACGGAAAACCCTTGTTTTTGTAAAGTTACGGCAGCACAAAGCCCTCCGATTCCACCACCGATAATTGCAATTTTCATACCCCTCAGCTCCTTTTGTATCATTAGTTTATCAGATTATAAAGAAAACTTGTGTTATGCTAATATAAAACCAATAATTGGGGGAATTATGGTGATAAAACTTGTAGCATATGATGAAAACTTTCGAACTGCATTAGAAGATTATCCGCTAACAGAAGAACAATTAGGATTTACTGGTCATCCACTTGAACTATTAAAACGCTGCTCTAACATAACTACATACTCGCCTATTATTATATTGGAAGAGGAACAAGTTGCAGGTTTTTTTGTGCTAGATACGGGGGATGATAAATTCCATTACACCGATCAACAAGAGAGCATTTTACTAAGAGGATACTCGATTCATCCCGAATATCAAGGCCGAGGGATTGCTAAGTCATCAATGGCTCTCCTTTCACCCTATATAAAAGACCATTTTCCTCAAATAGAGCAAATCGTACTAGGTGTTAATGAAGCAAATAAAGCAGCACAGTCCCTTTATATAAAAGCTGGATTTATAGATGAAGGGAAACGATTTACTGGAAGATCGGGTATACAGATTGCTATGTGCCTGAAGCTAGATAAACTAATAATCCGACAATCACTTCCTGGAGATGAACAAGGTATTGTGGATGTGTGCGTGGCGGCTCAGTGGAATACATATAAAGAGTTATACACCACAGAATACATAGAAAGAATTATTGAGAAATACTATACAGCAGCACGAATTCAAGATGAAATCATAGCTACAAGTCTAGAGTGGAATGGATACTACGTTGCTTTGCTGAACGATCAAATTGTCGGAGCAATAGGCGGAGGAGTAGACGACGAAGGTATAGCGGAGATATATGTACTTTATTTAGATCCAACAAAACGCGGACAAGGTATTGGTACAAAGTTACTTCATTATTTTACCGGTATTCAGCGTATACAATACAAAGCACAAGAACAATGGGTGTCTGTTGCAAAAGGAAATAATCTCGCTATACCTTTTTATGAAGCAAGAGGGTTCATTTTTCAACTGGAAAAACAGGCTTATGAAAGCAATCCAGAAGACAATGTTAGCTCATTGCGTTACAAACGAATGATATAGCCCCCTGTTATAGGGGGGTAGTCATTCACTCTGTACAATACGTCGTCTTCCTTGCTAGGTTTACCGCGACCATCTGTGTTATTCGTAATAAAATATAGGGACTTCCCATCAGAATAGACATCTAGAACTCTTCCAAATCCGGCAATAGTGCGTTCCACTTTTCCTGTAGATACATTCATTACTTTTATTGCTTCACCGCGTAGTGTAGCAACATACAGTTTTCCTTTATGAAATGTAATACCAGAGGGAGCCCAGGTTTCATTATCTCCGGAAGTTATAATAGGTGTTTCTAACCCTTCTTTTTGTTCTGTTACTTGTATGATCGGGTATCCATATTTTTTTCCATGTTCGATACGATTAGTCTCGTCATTGGCAGATTGACCATGCTCTGCTTCATAAAGGATTCCATCTTCGTTCCAAGCAAGTCCTTGTGGATTTAGATGTCCACTTGAGAAAATGTCGAAGGAACCATCTTCGTTCATGCGTAAAATTTTTCCGTTAAGAGAATTAGTATCTTGTGCATAGTCAGGATTTCCGGCATCACCAATCGTTACATAAAGTAAACCATCGGGACCTATTTCCAAACGGCCGCCATGGTGGATATTGCCTGTAGGTATCGCATCTAGATGGATAGTCGTTTCATACCAGCCATCGTTTTCCCTTTAATCGTTACAACTCTATTGAATGCCTCTCCATTCAGATCGTATGTGTAATAAGCATATGCTTCTTGTGAATCCTTAAAATTAGCCTTCAAGACGAAACCTAGTAGTCCAGCTTCTGAGGCATGAGATAAATCATCAGAGAGCTCGACGTGTTCATGTTCTACTTTTCCATAATGATAAGTATTTCAAATAGGAAACTATAATTACTATCGAATTTACTTATTACGCATAGAGGAGTATGCTGAAATTACACATAGTACGAAAAGAAAGAAGGCTTTTTGATGGAATTATTCCTCTTTTTTATTGTAGGGGTTGCTGGGAATGTTGTTGGTACATTAGTGGGAGGCGGAGGACTTATCAGCTTACCAACAATGTTACTCATGGGTTTGCCCGTGCATTCGGCAATTGGAGCAAACAAAGTCTCCAATACAGTTAGTTCTTTAACTAGTTTCCTTGTTATTTTTAAACGGAAAGAAGTTTCCGGGAAAGAAGCATTGGCGGTTATCACATTTTGCTTAGGTGGTGGTGTCTTAGGTGGGCTGATTGCCTCTTTGTTAAGTGGGCAAGTGCTGACAATCATTGCAATTTTATTACTTAGCTTTGCATTCGTTACATCTTTTATGAGTAGCGGAAACTTTGATGGGACTGAATCATTGCATATCAATAAAAAAATTGGTCCGGCATTACTTGGAATTGGTATGTATGACGGGATGTTTGGACCGGGGAGCAGCACGCTTGCAATGTATATGTATGCTAGTCAAAAAATAGCGTATATCCGAGCGGTAGGCTTATCCAGAATTGGTGTTTTTGCAAGTTGCTTTGGAGCGTCCATTACGTATATATCAACTGGTAAAATCATTTGGCCGCTGACTATTGCATTAATGGCCGGAGCAATTGTGGGGGCACAGTTAGGGGTACGTTTAGCACGCAAATTAAAATCTCAGCATATTAAGCCGCTACTGAGAGTAGTAACAGTGCTATTGATCGTGCAAATAATGGTTGACTACTTGAAATAATGAGGAGGAGAATATTTGATGAAGCTTCGGTGTGCAATATTAGATGATTATCAAAATATAGCAGTAGAGTTAGCTGACTGGTCCAGTGTTTCAGATAAGGTAGACGTGCAATCATTTAACAATCATTTTGAAAGTGAAGAACATTTGGTGAAGGCTATTAGTGATTTTGAAATTGTTGTTATTATGCGTGAAAGAACGCCTTTTACTGCATCCTTGTTTGAAAAACTTCCAAACCTCAAATTACTTATCACATCTGGTATGAGAAATGCAGCAATAGACCTCGTCGCAGCAACAAAACACGGAGTAACGGTTTGTGGTACGGCAAGTAGGTCGGAACCACCAACCGAGCTAACTTGGGCTCTGTTATTGAATCTTGCACGGCAAGTCACAATAGAAAACAAAGCATTACGAAATAATGGACCTTGGCAAAGCACTGTTGGAGCAGATCTATTTGGTAAACGTCTTGGTCTATTAGGACTGGGGAAAATAGGGAGTCGAATGGCAGTAATAGCACAGGCATTTGGCATGGAAGTTATTGCATGGAGCCAAAACTTAACGATAGAACAAACAGAAAAACACGGGGTATTATTAGCGACATCTAAAGAAGAACTGCTAGAAACAAGCGATTTTGTTTCTATTCATCTTGTACTAAGTAATCGAACAAAAGGGCTTGTAAGTGCAAAAGAATTGCAGCTTATGAAAACTTCCGCTTATCTTATCAACACTTCACGTGCAGCTATTGTGGATCAAGAGGCATTAATAAAAGCACTAAGTGAGAACTGGATAGCAGGGGCAGGAATAGATGTTTTTGAAATAGAACCACTTCCACAAAATCATCCATTCCGTGTTCTACCAAACGTACTGGCTACACCACATCTAGGCTATGTTAGTGAACGAAATTACAGTACGTATTACCGCGAAGCAGTGGAGGATATTCATGCATTTCTGACTGGTTTCGTGCTAAGACAATTAAACTAATTATGACAAGAGCTTCTAACTAAATGTTGGAAGCTTTATTTTTATGTCAAATTAAATAGAAAGAAAAATTAGATAATTATTTGCGTTTAAAGAACATGCGTTCTATAATTAGGGTTATAACAAAGGAGATGAAGTTAATGGTGAGTTTTGTAATGGAAGAGAAAAGTGTTTATCCCGCATTAACGGGCAGTAAGACTCCCACTTCAAGATTTAAGAAAAGCGAAAAGATAAGTGGGAGATCAACTGCCCCTAAAAGCCCGATTGGTTCAACTAACAATCAGTGGGGGATGAAGAAAACCCCCACTGATTGAAGTTTCACTTTATACGGAAGAGCTTTTAGACCTTCGAAATGATTTTGTATTTAAAACTTTTTTTAGTAGCCGTTCGAGTAATCATTTGTTATTGGAGTTTTTGAATGCAGTTTTAGAAGAAACAATTATTGCAGTTGAAGTAACAAATACTAATTTGCAGAAGATGCATGCAAATGATAAGGCGTCGAGTATGGATATGCGTGTGAAAACGGAGAGAGGTGAACAAGTAAATATAGAGATGCAAGTTCAAGGACATCGTGCATTACCTGAGCGCATGTTAATGTATTGGGCAAAAATGTACGCTTTACAAGATAAAGTGAATAACTCCTACTCACAATTAAAAAAAGCGACACAGATCCTCATAACTGATTTCAATCTATTGCCAAAAAAACATTTCCATAGTAAATTTCAATTAACAGATAAAGAAGCCGGGGCCATCTTTACAAAACATATAGAAATTCATGTATTAGAATTATCTAAGCTTCCGAATCTTAGTATAGTGGAAACGGATGAGCTAGAGAAATGGTTATTATTTATGAAAAGTGATAAAAAAAAGAAGGAGGCATTAGCGATGGAAAGTCCAATATTTAAAGAAGCACTTGAAGAGATAGAAAGATTAAGCCAAGATCCAGAAACAAGGGCAATCGCCATCTCCCATGAAATTCATTTAAGAGATCAGATTCAACGAGAAGAAGATGCAAGAGAAGATGGTATGGAAAAAGGCATTGAAAAAGGCAAGAAAGTGGAACGAGAAGTTATTATACTGGGGATGATTTCCAAAGGATTTTCAGCTGAAGAAATATCTAATACGACTAGTGTTCCGTTAAAGGAAATAAAAGAAATTTTAAATACAAAAAATGGTCATAGAACAATAAAAAAGTAGAGCTCCCAATTAAATAGGAGCTCTACCTCAATTATTTTAGCTGAGTTAACATCGAACCAAGCTCTTTTACGCTTGCAGTTTCATCGGCAACAGTAGTTTTCAGTAACTCTTTTTGTCTTTCTAGAGCACCATTCAACGTCTTAAGCTCTGTAGTTACATCAGCATTAGCTTGTTCTCTTTTTTCTTGTAAAGAATTGATTGTGTCAAATAAATCTTCGTGTCCAACAATTCTGCCGTTACCCCACATTAGTTTTTCTTTTGGTGCATCTAATACATAGTCTGTGAAGTAATCAAATACTTCTTTATCGAAATCATAAGCATACCAGTTATTATCAATTGCATATAGATACTCGTCCAATGGAGTAGCGATATCACCCTTATTTAGAGCATCAATGGATAATGCTAGATTATCAATATTATTTTGTGGATGTGTGTGGGGGAAAATCTGTTCATCCTCCCATGTTAAGCGTACAAATTGATCCTCTGCATATTTAAATGCAGCAAGCAATCCACTATTTAGATCACGACTTTCTTCATATAGTTTCTTAGCTGCATCAGAATCGCCTTTTGTAAGAGCGGCTAAATAGTCTTTATTCACTTTTGCAACGCGTGCATTTACCTCTTCCGCTGTTGCAATTACGCGATCAACTTCGTTTATAAGCTCATCTGAAGATACTTTAGCTTTTTCAAAGACTTCTGCATTTATATCTTCTTTCAATGCTTTCAAGCGAGTTGTAAAATCAAGTGGAGCGACTGCCGTTTCATCATAATGCATGGCAAGTAATCCGTATAAATTCAAGTGGAACTTTAATGCATCTTCATTGTACGTATCTTCATTATCAAATTGTGAGTGATAATGAGAACGCATGAACTCACTATCTTGGAAGTCATTACGAAGTGCAGGAACACCAGCAATTGCAAATGAGAAGTCATCCGACCATGTACGAAGTGGAGATACAACAGAAATTCCATCTTTATAAACGCCATTTACACTTGGCACATTCTTTGCAAATTCCGTTAAATAGTTATCTAGCTCATAAACTGAACGAATTTCATCCTGTGTCGTATGTTCATAAGCAGGAAGTTCAAAGTTCATATTGGCAAAAGCCTTTCCAGCCCATTCTGGATGTACATTGAAAATTTGATTGTATGCACCAGTGGACCAGTCATAACGAGTATCGGAAACTCCCCATTCCTCAGCAGCAAGTGCATTAAAAATAATCGTTTTTTCCGGTTGGTAGCCACTATCGACTAATCCTTTGGCAACACCCATCATTAAGCCGATTGCCGCGTTGTCATCTTGGAAACCGGAAAAATAAGAATCATAATGAGCAGATAAAATGATATAAGAATCTGGGTCTTTACCAATAATTTTCCCATAATAGTTATATGTTTTTCCGTCAAACTCTACAGTAGATTTTGCGTCAAACTTAACTGTCATCGTACCATTTTCTTGTGCTTTCAGTGCTTCTTTTAAACTATTTGCATCTGTTTGTGACATAGAGAACGCAGGTGCATCTGCTGGTCCGATAATATCTTGTGCGTTCAAGGCATCAGGATCCACTTCCGAATATCCAGCTTCTTGTACAGCAATTACTGCAGCTGCACCTTTTAAGTGTGCTTGATAAGCAGGGTAGTTGATCCACCATTCTTCACGTTGATTGATATCAACTAAAACGAGCTTACCTTCAACATCGACACCTTCTAGATCTGCTTCTGTCCCTTTACCAGCATAAATTATTTCGAATTCCTTTTCGCCATCCGTATCGAAATTTGTTTGATATCCTCCTAATACAGCAAGGTATTCTTTGCCATCTGCATCAGTAAAAGTTAAATCTGCTTTTTCAAATGTCCAAGTATCTAAAGTAAATTCATCTTTTGTTACTTCAGTAAGCCCAATCTTTTTCATTTCTTCCCCAATTTTTTCCCCAGTTTTCAATTCTGCCTCAGATCCAGCAGTACGATAACCTAGTTTTTCATTGGTTTTAAATTCTTCCAAACTTTTCGTGAAATTATAAGCATAATCTACATCTACAGCAGAAAGATAATTGCTATTTACATCTTCTCGAGTGGTCATTTTCCCCTCTTGAACTGTCTCTTCTTTTTCTTTTGATGTTTCATTTTTTGGTGTACACGCTACTAATAACATTGCGACTAACATCGACAAAGTTACATAGCTAATAAGCTTTTTCATTTATCACATTCCTTTACGTTTTTTTTATAACTAGATAATTAAACGATATTTATACAATATTAGCAATACTAATATGGAAAAATAATAACCAACCATATACTACCCTATAAATTGTTGAATAAACAGGAGAAGCTAAAGACAAAGGGATATTCACGTATTTTGTAGAATATACAAATGGGGGGAGATGTCTTTTGGAGAAAAAGTCACTTGTGGAACTAATTTTATATGCGATATTTGTTCTAGTAGGAATGTGTTTTTTAACGTTAGTTATTTTATTTATGGTATTGATAAGCGGTAAGGTTTATTTTATTGCGCTAATAATTACGGGTGCGATTATTTTATATGTGTTTTACGTGCTTCTTCTTTTTCATTTTTTCAAAACAAAGAAACGGAAAGTTGTATTCGGAAGTATTGCGGGAGTAGCTATTATAGTAAGTAGCGTTTCTCCTATTCAACATATTTATACAAATTCCATTCCTTCAGTGGATGCAGAAGTGAATGTGTATGATTATAAGCCTTTTTCAGAATCCAGCAAGATTGCAACTTTAGATGATGACTCTACGTTAAAGTTGACAGGGGACTTGCCTAAATTGGACGGTGCAACGGCTCTTTACCCACTTTACTCTGCATTTGTTCAAGCGACCTATCCTAAAAAAGAGTATGATCCCTATGAAAAGGAAGTTATGGTCAATACGACACCAGATGCATATAACAATTTAATCTTCGGAAGAGTGGATATGATTTTTGCCGCAGCTCCTTCTAAATCTCAAGTGGAAAAGGCAAAGGAACACGGAAAAGAACTTAAAATGATACCAATTGGACGTGAAGCATTTGTCTTTTTTGTTCACCAGAAAAATCCTGTTTCAGGTCTAACAATGGAGCAAATAAAAAATATATATGCAGGAAAAGTAACGAATTGGGAAGAAGTGGGTGGGGAAACGGAGGATATTCGAGCATTCCAACGTCCAGCGGATAGTGGGAGCCAGTCAGCCTTGGAGCACTTAATGGGAGATATTCCAATTATGGAGGCGCCAACAGAGGATATTGCAACAGGAATGGGTGGTATTATTAATGAGGTTTCTCAATATAAAAACTACAAAAATGCCATTGGATACACATTCCGTTTTTATTCTACTGAAATGGTACAAGATAAGAAAATTAAACTGTTAGAAATAGACGGTGTCGCTCCTACAAAGGAAACGATACGATCGGGAGAATATCCCATTGCTTCAGAGTTTTACATTGTAACAGCAGGTACAGATAACCCAAATGTGGAGAAATTCATTGCATGGATCTTATCTCCTGAAGGACAGGAACTAATTGAAAAAACAGGATATGTATCGTTAGATTGATAGTAAGAAGAGCTCTTAAAAGGGCTCTTCTTGTGCGATTAAAGCATCTCTAGCTCTTCATTCAATTTCTTCATTTGTCTTTTAAAATAAAGATAGAAGGACGTCCAAAAAATTACGTAGAAGCCGAGGAATGAAGCAATGGCAATGGAAAAGCTAGCCATATTAAATGGAACCCATCCAATACCGAAAGCTAAAAGGAAATACAATAGGATAACCGTGACAAAATGTAATGCCGTTTGCTGATAAAGCCGTAAATTAGGATTTTCAAAATAGAGGGAGCTGACCGTGAAAAACCAACCGCAAAAGATAGAGCCAAGCGAATTCTTTAGAAACAAAGTTCCATCTAACATAATATGATCATTCGAAATTACATATAAATTTGTAAATACAACTGCAAGAAATGCACCGAAGAAAATACCAATCATGCTTCGAAATAAAAAAGTTTTCATTCGCTTTTCCTCCTATTCATTTTTAAAGCTTCCTTTATCGCATTCACATATGTCCGAGAAACGTATTCCTTCATTCCCGATTTAAAATACACACATAATGTGCCATTAAACGATGCTTCAAATCGGCTTAACTCATGTAGATTTGCAATAACCGATTTGGAGAGCCGGATAAACTTATTAGATGGAAGTATTCCTTCCAATTCATATAGTTTCTCTTTTAGTTTGTAAGAACCAGAAGAGGTTACCGCGATAACCGCCTCTTTTTCGGTATGAAAGTAGTGAATGTCAGTCGGTTTTAAAATATGCTGCATTTCTCCATCTTTTCCTACGAGGAATTCTGTTTCGCGCACCTTTATAAAATCAAGGATGTCCTGCACGGAATCATCTAATTCTGGTGTTTCAATCATCACTTTTGTTTCTTTAAAATCACTATCTATGTTCAATGATACTTTCAACTTTTTACACCCCTCTTGACTTAAGTGTAAACGTTTAGAAGTGAGCCGGCTATCCTATTTTACGTTTATTTTGAATACGAAGAATGACGAGTGCAACTGCAACTAGTGCAACAATGTAGCCAATTGAAAGAAACATATTTTGATCAAAAGTTAGTTGTCCATTCCAAACGGCAATAAATAAATTATTCATATGATACATTGGATTAAAATCTGCAATTACTTGGATGAATTTTGGCATCATGCTAATTGGCATTGCGAAACCACCAGTGAAGATTACAGCTTGAAAAACAACAATAGAGAATACTAGTGCACTATTCATATGCTGAAAAAAGGAGTAAATGGCAGATGCAATAATCAGTAACACGGCATTTAGCAAGATGAAAAATCCATAGGAAGTTAAAAAGCTTAGTAGCCCAAACTCCAAGTCAAACAAGAACAGCCCGATGATTAAAATGAATCCATATCCTAAACTCGTCATAATAGTGGAGCGGATAATACTTGAAAGTAATAGGGTATTTTTAGAAACAGGAGAAAGAGAAATTCGTTTCTCCACACCTGTTGTACGCTGTACAACTTGGTCGAAACCGAAAGCAAAAAATACAACAGTAAACGTAATGAGTAAAATAAAGGATGGTGTATATGTTTGAGCGTAGCTTAAGTTACCTGCATACGATTGATCTCCATATAATTGCCCCATGAAAATATACGTTGCAGGTGGCACGAAAATCGTAAAAACTAAGTAAAATAATTCTCTGGAAAACATTAATAAATCATATTTTAACTGTGTCGCTAACATTATTTTTCCCCCTTAAATAGATACTTTCGCAAGATAAAACTCATGGATCGATTTGTAACCAGCTGCCAAAATAGTATCCGTTGTATCAAATACTTCATTCACGCCATTATTGATAAGCATTACTTTGTCGCAATATAGTTCAATCTCATCCATATTATGAGTAGTTAATATGACCGTTCCACCCGTCCTTTTGTTGTAATCTGTAATGTAGGACCAAAGCATATTACGCATATGGGGATCTAGTCCCGTTGTCGGTTCATCTAATATGAGTAGTTTTGGTTCGGATAAAAAAGCGATTGCTAAGCTCACAATTTGTTTCCAACCACCTGAAAGCTTATCAAAATACTTCTTCCGGTGGGGTTCCAGCTTGAAATCGACGATAATCTTTTTTATGTCCAGTTTCGATTTGTAATATGCTTTGAAAAGTTTTAGCAATTCTTCTACTTTTAATGTTTTATAAAATTGAGTCGGTTGCAGAACAACAGAAATCTGCTTTCGTACTTGTTCCAGTCGATTCATAGGTAGTGATTCAATATTTTCGTCCAACACAATAACTGTTCCGGCATCGTAATGTTTAATCGTCATTAATATTTCTAAAAACGTCGATTTCCCAGCTCCATTTTTTCCAATAACGCCAATGATTTCACCAGACTGAGCTTGGAAGTTTACACCTTGTAACACATGGTTTGTTCCGTATGATTTTATTAGATTGTTCACTTCAATTATCTTCACTTGCTATACCTCCGCTAGGTTTCTTTGTAATGTCATTGTATGGTGAATCCTCTCCTAAGTAATCCGTTTTTCAGTGACCGGGAGAAATAGGAGAGTGACTTGCATAAAAGAGAGGGTCACTTGCAAAGGGAAATATATGGGGTAGAAGCACGAGGTTGTTTAGAGCAACCATTCTAATTTATGGTATAGCAGAAAATTGCAAACAGTGGGATAATACTTTAGTAAAATGTATTTTATTTGGGAAGAGGTAATATGTATGGTTTATTTGAGTATGGTGTTTTTTCAAGTAGTTGCCCCGATTCTAATTATGCTGGGAATTGGTGCATCACTGCAGCTAAAGTTTCAATTTAATCTAAAGGCGTTATCCAATTTAATCACTTATTGTTTAATGCCAGCAGCTGTTTTTATTAATATATATGAAACGAAAGTGAACGCAGGGGTATTGGGACAAATCATTATCTACTTATTAATTTTTAGCGGTTGCTTAATGCTGCTAGGATCGATTGTTAGCAGACTACTAAAACTTAATAGAAGTCAGTCTGCTATTTATAAAAATAGCATTGTGCTCATTAATAATGGAAATTATGGGATTCCTGTTAGTCAAATGCTGTTTGCTACGAATCCTCTTGGAACGTCTATCCAGATTATAATTGTTATTTATCAAAACATTATTACGTATACATATGGTCTTTATAATTTAATCTCTTCTACAAAATCTGGCTTGGATATTTTACGCAGCTTACTTCGTTTGCCAATTGTCCACGCACTCATAATTGGTGCGCTGATGAATATATTCGATATCGGCATTCCGGTATTTTTGCGTATTCCAGTTGACTATTTAGCGCATGCATTTATTTCAATTGCTTTAATTACATTGGGAGCTCAATTAGCCCAGTTAGATATCAAGACGATATTAAATAAAGTGATATTAACCAGTACAATAGGTCGGCTAGTCATAGGTCCTGTAATAGCGTTCGGATTAATCCTATTAATGGGTCTCGACGGTGTCGTAGCACAGTCATTGTTTATAGCTAGTGCTTTTCCAACTTCTAGAAATAGTTCAACACTGTCTCTGGAGTATGATGTAGAACCAAATTTGGCTGCACAAATTGTGCTGTTTTCGACGGTTGTTAGTTGTATTACGGTAACGATCGTTATATATCTATCGAATATTTTGTGGGGATAGTGAGTGGATAGGATGGAAAAGAGGTCATTACAAGCAAGAATTTTTGGATTTGGAGCGGTCTTTGTATCAGTTGTAGCAATTATGACGGGTATTTCTTTTTATTTTATCATTTCGCATGCGATTGAAGGTCAAGTTGGAGAACGTGCGCTTAGCATAGCTATTACCACAGCAGAACGACCAGATATTGTAGCAGGCTTCGAGTCAGACAATCCAACAGATGTATTACAGCCAATCGCAATGACCATTCAGGCAAGTACAGGAGCAGAATATGTCGTTATTGGGGATAAAGACGGGATTCGCTATGCACATCCAGTAGTAGAAAGAATCGGGAAAAAAATGGTTGGAGATGACAATGAACAAGCCCTATTATACGGGCAATCCTATATTTCGGAAGCTACTGGTACACTTGGTACAGCGCTTAGAGGAAAAGCTCCTGTATTCGATAAGGATGGGCATATTATTGGAATTATATCGGTAGGATTCTTAAAAGAGGATATGACCACGTTATTCATTCGCTATGTAGATAATATTGCTTATATCGTGGTAATTGCAATATTACTAGGGATCCTAGGTTCTAGTATATTAGCAAGGAATATTAAGAAAGAGCTGTTTAATCTGGAGCCAGTAGAAATTGCAAATCTATTTACAGAGCGGAATGCATTGATAGAATCTGTCCGCGAAGGGATTGTTATGGTAGATGCAAAAGGCATGATTACAATGGCCAATTCAGCTGCACTTGAAATATTATCATTACCGTCTCAGACCGAATTGGTCGGACGAAACATATGGGATGTTATACCGAATACGTATCTTCCGCAAGTATTAGAATCTGGCGAAGAGCATTTAGATAGATCGATGGAGTTAAGAGGAAAAAAGGCAATCGTTAATCGTATACCCATTCGTGTCGGTGAGAAAATTATCGGTGCTGTATCTAGTTTTCGCTCCCAATCGGACATTGATCGTTTAGCAGAAGAACTATCACAAGTGAAACAATATACCGAGGCTTTACGTGCTCAAACACATGAATATAATAATTTTTTATATACCATTTCTGGACTTATTCAACTGAACTCTTATGATGAAGCTATTAACTTAATCCATGTGGAAACAGCAGAGCATCAATCACTTATTCAATTTATGACGAAGCGTTTACAGGACCCATTCCTTGGAGGGATTGTCATTGGGTTTCTTAATCGCGCAAAGGAATTAAAAGTGCGGTTTATATTGGATGAAGATAGTTATTTAGAAAAGCTACCGAAGCATCTGCAGAAGCATCTCTTTGTTTCTATTATTGGTAACTTAGTGACGAATGCCTTTGAAGCAGTAGAAAAATTATCAGAAGAGCTACGCATTGTCCGCATTTTAATCGTCGACAACGGAGAGGAAATCATAATAGAAGTGGAAGACTCCGGAGCAGGGGTACCTATTGAAGTGCTGGATATAGTTTGGAAGGAGAAAGTATCTACGAAAAGTGATGCGAATCGGGGATTTGGTTTGGTAAAAGTAAAGGAAAACGTGAATGATTTAGGTGGTTCTATCGCGCTTGAAAAGGGGGATTTGGGCGGGGCATTGTTTATCGTTTCTATTCCAAAAGGGGGTTATTTACATGACAAAGCAAATAGAGATTTTAATCGTGGAGGATGATAAACGAATTTCGGATATTCATCGGCGATTTATCGAAAAGTTGGAAGGGTTTAAAGTTATCGGCTCTGCTTATACAGGAGAAGAAGCAAAGGATTGGATTATTTCATATATGCCAGATTTAATCTTATTGGACGTTTATCTCCCGGATACACTTGGAACCGATTTACTGACAATTATTCAAGAACATAGCCCAGACACGGATATCATTTTTATCACTGCGGCTGCAGAGTCGGAAATAGTAAAAAAAGCGTTTAGAGGCGGTGTGGCAGACTATATTTTAAAACCATTAACATATGAGAAATTTAAAGAAAGTCTACTATCCTATAAAACGAAAAGGGACATCCTTACAGGTAGCGGGAGAGTACAAGAGGACTTGATCAAGTCTCTTTGGAATAACTCTTCTTCCGTTCCTCATTCGGAAGATGCCCCTCCAAAAGGAATTGATCCCATTACGAAAGAAAAAGTGGTCAATCATATTAAGAAAGTAAATGACGGTATTACTGCAGAGGCGCTTGGGTTAGAAGTGGGTGTAAGTCGTTCCACTGCAAGACGTTACTTAGAGTATCTTGCATCTGAAAAGCTTGTCTATGCTGAGCTTATTTACGGGACAGTTGGTAGACCAGAACGAAGATACTTCATTCATTCGTCGTGAACAATATGAACAAAATGATTTCAATTTTCATTATCCAACTTATCATCAGAAACATTGTATTAGTCAAATGTTCTGATAAATTAATAACAAGCGAATGAAAACGCTGTCATTACTTTGGGGATGAGGGGGATTTTATGAAAACTTGGAAGAAGGTCACGTCAATCGCTTTTACAGCTGTTTTAGCAGTGGGGTTAGCGGCTTGTTCGTCAAGTGAAAAAGGAAGCGAAAGTAAAGTTGAAGGAGCTAGTGCATCGGATTATCCGAAAAATAATCTTACTATTGTTGCTCCATCAGGTGCTGGAGGCGGATGGGATTTAACTGCTCGATCAATCGCTAAAACTATGAATGATACAAAGTTAATCGAAAAACCAATCGTCGTTGAAAACAAACCAGGGGGCGGCGGAGCAGTTTACATGGCAGAATTTGCAACGAAAGAAGCGAAAAATGACTATGTACTGATGGTAAAGTCTCCACCAATTCTTATTAACAATGATAAAGCGGAAGGGAACAGCCCTTATGGTTACAAAGATACAACACCACTTGCGCAACTAACTCGTGACTACGGAGCGATTGTTGTAAAAAGTGATTCATCTTTCGAAACATTGCAAGATGTTCTAGATGCGATTAAAGCTGATCCAACAGCAGTAACACTTGCAGGTGGTTCTGCACCTGGTTCAATGGATCATCTTGTAGGAATCTTGCCTGCATTTGAAGCGGGAATCGATCCGAAAGCAGTGAAGTATGTATCATATGATGGTGGTGGAGAAGCGGTTGCTGCATTATTAGGCGGTAATGCCGACGTTATCGCAACAGATGCATCTACGATCGCAACATATGCAAAATCTGGAGATGTACGCGTATTGGCAGTTAGCTCTTCTGAACGTTTAGAAGGAGAACTAGCAGATGTACCTACTTATAAAGAATCAGGTATCGATGCAGAGTTTACTATCTGGAGAGGTATTTTTGGACCGAAAGAAATGTCTGAAGGTGCAAAAAACTATTGGTCTGACAAACTAGCAGAAATGGTTGAAACAGACGAGTGGAAAGCAGAGTTAGAAAAGAATGGCTGGGCAAGCGAATACCGTAACTCAGCAGACTTTACTACTTATTTAGAAGAACAAGATAAAGTGATTGTAGAACTTTTAACAGCACTTGGTATGCAAAAATAATAGTATATAGGCGGCTGCAAAGTCGCCTTTTTAAGTTAGGAGCGATTAAAAATATGAATAAAAAATTCGATCGGTTTGCCGGTGTTGCCTTTTTGTTAGTCGGGATTTTGTTTCTTGTAGAGAGTCAAAAAATTTCTGACAGTGCATACGGCTCATCCGTCGGTCCAAAAATATTTCCGATGTGGCTTGGTATTATATTAATTGCTTTAAGTGCTCGTCTTTTATATGAAACATTTAAATACAAATCGGAAGAATCGAAGAAAGAGCGACTGCAATATAAAAAGTTCCTGATCATTTTTGTAAGTGCAGTGCTTTATGCCTTTTTCTTAGAGAAGATTGGATATGTCGTATCTACTTTTCTATTTTTACTAATTGCTTTTCAAACGGTGGAGCGCGGAAAAATGGTTTATTCCATTCTTATTTCAGCTGCTTTTTCATTTGGTGTCTATTATATGTTTTCGGAGCTTCTCGGCGGTTCATTGCCAGGATTTCCGTTGTTGTAGAGAGGAAGGAGTTAAGCTATGGATACATTACAATTTTTAGCAGACGGTTTTAGTGTCGCTTTTCAGTGGCAAAATTTATTGTTTGCTTTGGTCGGCGTTATCATTGGGACGGCAGTAGGAGTGTTACCGGGTATAGGTCCGATGAGCGGTGTTGCTCTCCTAATTCCTGTAACAGCAACGATTACTTCAGGTATGCCAACTAGTGCAGCTGCGGCGAGTTCAATTATTTTATTAGCAGGGGTTTATTATGGAGCGATGTACGGAGGATCAACTACTTCTATTTTATTGAACACACCAGGGGAATCCTCTTCCGTTGTGACGACATTAGATGGTTATCAAATGGCACAACAAGGTCGTGCAGGAGCGGCTTTGGCAATTTCGGCAATTGGATCATTTTGTGCTGGGATTGTAGCACTGATCGGCCTTGTTCTTTTAGCAGAACCGTTATCCAATATTGCCGTAAAGTTTGGACCAGCGGAATACTTTTCTTTAATGTTATTAGGATTAGCAGCAGTTAGTGGGCTTGCAGGAAAGTCGATGACAAAAGCGTTGATCATGACTGTTTTAGGGCTAATGCTTGGAACAATCGGAATCGATGCTGTTTCTGGTATTGCTCGATTTACATACGATCAGCCTATTTTGTATTCTGGACTTGAATTTTTAACAGTTGCTGTAGGGTTATTTGCACTTGGAGAAGTATTTAAAACGATTTTAGAGAAAGATGAAGAGACGGGTGCAATTGCCAAAATTCATCGTATAATGCCAACTAAACAAGACCTGAAAGACAGTGCAATACCAATTACGCGTGGCTCTCTTCTTGGATTCTTTATCGGAGTTTTACCAGGAGCGGGTGCAACACTTGCCTCTTTCTTCTCGTATATGACAGAGAAAAAATTTAGTAAAAACCCAGAAACGTTTGGTAAAGGAAATATTGCAGGTGTAGCTGGTCCCGAGTCAGCAAATAATGCAGCTTCTGGTGGGGCAATGATTCCACTTTTAACTTTAGGAATTCCTGGATCAGGTACAACTGCAATATTAATGGGCGCACTAATCATGTACAATATTCAACCAGGTCCATTACTGTTTGACGAGCACCCAGAAGTTGCATGGGGACTAATCGCAAGTATGTTCATAGGAAACTTAATGTTACTTGTGTTGAATATGCCATTAGTTCGGGTCTTTGCAAAAATTATTGAAACACCTAAAAAGTATTTACTACCGATGATAGTCGCAATTTCCTTCTTTGGTGTGTACGCAGTCCAATACACAACATTTGATTTGTTTTTACTTTTAGGCTGCGGTGTTTTAGGTTATTTATTGTCTAAGAATGATTACCCAGTGGCTCCTTTAGTACTTGCCCTTGTATTAGGACCGATGATCGAAAATAATATGCGACGCGCTTTAACCATTTCAAATGGAGACTTCAGCATTTTCTTTACGAAACCCTTATCATTGGTATTCATCGTAGCGGCAGCAGCGTGGTTGTTAGTTCCTTTACTGCTCAAGCTTAGAGGACGAAAAGTTATTATAAATGAAGAAGGTTAATAGGAATGCAGACTCCATTTGAGAGTCTGCATTTTTTCCGTTCTATTTTTTTATTGCTAACGCCATCCATTCATCTATTGTAATCGATTGAATCCTGTCGTTTGTGTTCTGAATTGAAAAGTAGTGAATGATCCTGTCATTAGCAGAGAGAATATGCGTGTCAACTTTTTTTACTTGTTCTTCAGACGGCGTTGTACGTCTTACCCAATCAGGATAATCAAAAGTTTTCTTTCGTACTTCAGCCTTTAACAAAGTTAAATCAGCTTCTTCGAACCAAGTTTTCCATTCGTTTACAGAATAGCTACGGTTATGGCTTTCATCGCGTAATTTTTCGAGAAGGTTAACGAATTCGTCAAATTCCTTTTCCTCAGGGGCAATATTATCAATAAGTAGAAACTTTCCGCCAGGTTTCAATACTCTTGCTACTTCGTTTACAAATATATCAGGATGAGGAAAATGGTGAGGTGCAATTCTACAAGTAACTGCATCAAACGTATTTTCTAAAAACGGTAGGGATTCAGCATCTGCAATTACATAAGAAATATTTGTCTCGGTCTGATCTAAATGGCGCTTGGCTGCTTCAAGCATTTGATAGGTTAAATCAGTAGCAAATACTTGAGATGCGTGTGGAGCTAATGCTTTAACCACATGGCCCCCTCCTGTTGCGATATCAAGTACAATTGAATTGGTTGGAAGATTCAACCAAACTGGAATAAGGCTTAAATCGGATCCTTTTGCATGCGTGCTACTTGTTACATACTTCTCTGCATTTTTACTAAATACCTCTTGAACTTTATTTTTAATTGGATCTCTTTGTTTTGCCATATTCAAAATCTCCTTTTTAGAATAGATAGTATGCTTTGTAATTAGAAAAGAGAAGTTTAATATCCTCCCCTCAGCAGTTCGCTCACTATAAGATTTTGAGGCAACAGTTTTCAATCAATCTTTTTGTATGTCTAGATTGGTGGCGAAGCCTCTTTTATAAACTTAATAAAATCACGGACAAATGATAGGTTAAGTGTATCTTTTTTATACAAAAGAGAGGTAATCCATAACAAGGGTTCATTATTCTTGTCGCATAAATCAAATTGTTTTAGCTGCTGATCCTCTCGATCATTCAAAATAATCTTCGGTACAATAGCATATCCTAGGCCATTTATGACCATTTTTTTGGCTATTTCCATATTATCAACGCTCATCAGTATTTTTGGAGGGAATTTATAATTATCTCTCCACCAATTATCGATATGCATATTAAGTGCTGGGTCAGTCTGATAGGTAATTCTATTTTGTTCTGCCAGTGTTTGTAGGTCAATTTCTTTTAAAGATATAATCGTAATGCTTTCTTTGAACAACTCATGCTTTTCATCCGACCAGTGGTGATTTCCTCGAATAATCCCAAGATGAAAATCTTCTTTATAAACACCTTGGGCTATATCTAGGTTTAAGCCGGTTTCTATATCGAAGGATACGGCTGGGTATTTTTTGTTGAAACCGGCAAGAACCTTTGGTAATTGATGAGAGGCGATAGCACGAGCTGCACCAATTCTTAAAAGACCTTGTGGTTCATTGCTAAGATTGGATAAATTTTCTTCCAAGCTTCGATACTCCTTTAGCATGGATTTTGCATATTTGGCAAAATACATGCCTTGTTCTGTGAATTCCACCCCATGTCTTCCTCTATGGAGAATTTCGATATCTAATTCTTTTTCGATCTGTTTAATTCGATAGGTAACAGTAGGTTGAGACATAAATAATTTGAGTGAAGCGCGTGTAATGTTTTTTTCAGTAAAAACGGTATCAATAATTTGCCAGTCTTTTTTGTCCATATAGCCTCCTGATATAGAAAATTTGAATGAAAAAGTATACACATTATCTATTATATTTATTCTATTTTTTATATTACACTAAAACCAATGGAAATGTCAGACTATTTCCACAAAAAAAGAGGGGTGTAAATATGGTTGTATATAAAATTGGCGTATTATCTGGCGATGGGATTGGACCAGAAATTGTAGATGCAACAAAAGTAATCTTAAAAGCAGCAGCAGAAAAAGCGGAAGTTGAGCTAGATTTAGTTGAATTACCGATGGGATGGAGTGCGATTAAGGAATATAACGATCCTATACCGCAATATACGAAAGAACAATTAAAGGATTGCCATGGATGGATTCTTGGGCCACATGATTCAGCAGCTTATCCACCAGAGCATAAGGTGAATCGTAATCCAAGTGGTGAATTAAGACATCATTTTGATCTGTATGCCAATATACGTCCGGCAAAAACAATGCCTAGTACAAAGAGTTTAGTCGGTGAAGCGGATTTAGTTATTTATCGGGAGAATACCGAAGGGTTTTACACAGATAGAAATATGTATCAAGGAGTTGGGGAATGGATGATTACCCCCGATGTAGCAATTTCTACAGGAGTCTTTACACGCAAGGCTATTACTCGCATTGCACATGAGGCGTTTAAAGGGGCAATGGGACGTCGTAAAAAAGTGACGATCGTTCATAAAGCGAATGTGATCAAGCTTGGTACTGGTTTATTTTTAAATGTTTGTAGAGAAGTAGCCAAACAATACCCTGAGGTGGAAGTGGATGATTATCATATTGATGCGATGACTGCCCATCTGGTGAGAAGAGCTGGTGATTTTGATGTTATCGTAACTGAAAATATGTTTGGGGATATACTGTCAGATTTAACGGGAGAGTTAGTAGGGAGCTTGGGGTTGGCACCTTCTATCAATTGTAATGACACACAAGCAATGGCACAGGCTGCACATGGTTCGGCACCGGATATAGCAGGGATGAATATAGCAAATCCTATCGGAATTATGCTTTCTACCGTCATGCTATTTGATTGGATGTATTCCCAACATAAGGATGCCAAACTTCAAACGGTCGGAAGAATTATGGAAGATGCTCTATTTTCAACTGTCAAAGAAGGTATTAAAACGAAGGATCTAGGTGGAAATGCAACTACTTCAGCATTTGCTGAGGCAATTACTAATAGAATCACGAGCAATACGATAGTTAGCAGTTAAAGAATATTTACAGATAGGCTCCCAATTTAGGAGGTATTATTTTGAAATTACAAGGTGTAATAGATATGCATGTGCATTCAGCTCCAGATATAAGAGAAAGAGCACATGATGATCTAGTATTAACAAAGCAAGCACAAGAATTAGAAGTACGTGCATTTGTTTTAAAATCACATTATTTTCCAACGACAGACCGTGCTTGGTTGATGAATCAGTTACAAAATGAGGTATTAGTTTTCGGTAGTATCACTTTAAACTATTCAGTAGGTGGTATTAATGCGATTGCAGTGAAGCACGCAGCGAACTTAGGTGCGAAAATTGTATGGTTACCTACTATAGATGCCAAGAATCATCGAATGCACGAAGGTGAAATAGGCGGCATTCATTTAATAAAGGATGAAGGTATTTCAGAAGAATTAAATGAAATCTTTAACATTATTGTCCAATACGATTTAGTTCTAGCGACAGGGCATATCTCGAAGGATGAAATCCTTTATGTAGTAAATGCGGCACGAAAAGCTGGTGTAAAAAAAATTGTCGTTACTCATCCTGAATTTCATATTCTAGGCCTTACAATAGCTGATCAAAAACATTTAGTTGAGGAATACGAGGTAATATTCGAAAGAACATATGCACAGCCAATAGGCAATAAGCAATACAAAGTAAACTTGCCAGAAATAATTGCAGCTATAAAAGAATTAGGCTATGAGTCTACATTAATTTCTACAGATAGCGGGCAAATTGAGAATCCAGCCTGGAATGTTACTCTACCAAGTTATTTAACATATTTACGTGCTCATGGGATAGAGGAAGAAGCAATTAAATACATGACGCAAACATTACCATCCTATCTACTAAACTTAGAGAAAATTTAATGAATTTGAACAATATTCCCAAAATGCATGCAAGCATATGCCTAATATGCATTATTCAACGCTGACACATTAAAGATATAATGAGAACCAAGTTAAAAATATAGGCAAGGAGGGATGCAGATGAATTTGGCTTATGTGTACGTAGACTTACTGTAACTAAAATGCTCTGATTTGAAAGCGCTATCTTTTATTAGTTTGTTTACACATAAAGTATATGAGGGGGAAGTAAAATGAAAAAAATTTTTACTTTAATATTGTTATCCATGTTGTTAGTCATGCTAGCGGCATGCGGAAATGAACCTGAAAACACAAGTGCGGAAGCCGAAACACCATCTTCTGATTCAAACTATCCGGAAAAAGCTTTAACATTCATCGTGCCATCTGGAGCTGGTGGTGGGCTTGATACGATGGGGAGAACATTAAGTAGTTTATTGTCTACTGAAAAACTGGTTGATAAAGCAATTACTGTAGAAAATAACCCAGGTGGCGGTCAAGTAGTTGGAACAGTTGCATTTGCCAACAAAGAAAAAGGCAATGATTATAAAATGTTAATCGCTTCTACACCATTTTTGCTCAATCACATTAAAAAAGAAGGTAACAGTCCAATTTCTTACCGGGATATTACGCCAATTGCACGCTTAGTGACAGAGTACGATGTATTGGCAGTACCAGCAGATTCTCCATATCAGGATTTACAATCATTAATGACTGCATTAAAAGCAGATCCACAATCAATTACATTTTCCGGAGGGTCGGGTCCAGGATCATTTGATCATTTAAATGCTATTTATCCAGCGATGAAGTCAGGTGTTGATATTAAATCGATGAAATATATTTCCTATGATGGCGGTGGAGAAGCCCTAACTGCTTTACTTGGAGGAAATGCAGATGTCGTTACTTCAGATGTTTCATCTGTTTATGAGTTTGTTAAATCTGGTGATGTAAGAATTTTAGGTATATCAGCACCTGAACGTTTAGAAGGGGCGTTTGCAGAAATTCCAACTTATAAAGAGCAAGGAATAGATGCTGTATTGACAAACTGGCGTGGTCTTTATGGTCCTGCTGATATGAGTGATGATGCTAAAGCATTTTGGTCTGAAACTATTGCGAATCTATCAGAAACTCAGGGCTGGGCAGATTTAATGGAAAAGCAAGGATGGCAAGATGGGTTTATGCCTGAAGCAGAATTTATTAAGTTGATGGAAGAAGAAGAAGCGATGTATACGGCAATCTATGAAGATTTAGGAATGGCAAAATAATACCTTTATACGTGTAATGTCTTGATATAAGAAGGCATTACACGTACTTTATATGACGCTTTAAAGAAACTGATATCGGACTATTTTTGGGAAGGGAGGGAACATGTTGAATAAAAAATTTGATAGATTTACTGGTATTTTATTTTTAGCGGTGGGGACTTTATTTATTCTGGAAAGTAGAAAGCTTTCAGAAAGCGCATATGGAAGCGGGGTTGGCCCCGATATTTTTCCGATGTATTTAGGTATTGTACTAGTACTTCTAAGCATTCGATTATTTTATGAAACCTTTAAGTATCAAAGGGACAATGGAGAAAAAGAAAAGTTAGATTATAAACGCTTCATTATTATAGCGGCAACTGCACTTTTCTATGCACTATTTATAGAATCTTTAGGTTATGTAATTACTACCTTTATCTTCTTATTTGTTGGTTTCCAAACGATGGAAAAGGGAAAAGTTTGGATTTCCCTTTTAATATCTTCCATTTTTTCGGGTGGGGTTTATTTTTTATTTGTAGAAGTTTTACAAGGGACCCTTCCACCGTTTCCGTTTTAACATTATCAAAGGGGGGAGGATTTTATGGGGACGCTGGATTTTTTATTTCAAGGATTTGCAACAGCATTGCAATGGCATAATCTATTATTTGCGTTTTTTGGTGTTTTAATCGGGACCGCAGTGGGAGTTTTGCCGGGTATTGGTCCAATGAGTGGAATTGCGCTATTAATGCCTATGGTTGCTTCGGTCACTGGAGGATTACCACCTGAACAGGCAGTTACAAGTTCTATTATTCTTTTAGCAGGTGTATATTATGGTGCTATGTATGGAGGATCTACAACATCCATTCTATTGAATACGCCGGGTGAGTCGTCATCGGTAGTAACGACATTAGATGGTCATCAAATGGCTAAAAATGGTCGTGCAGGTGTTGCGCTTGCAATTAGTGCAATTGGTTCTTTCGCTGCAGGAATAGTTTCTTTAATTGGGTTGGTTTTATTAGCTAAGCCACTTGCAAGTATAGCAATAAAGTTCGGTCCGGCAGAATATACAACGCTTATGCTTCTAGGATTATTAGCTGTAAGTGGATTAGGTGGTAAGTCCATTACAAAAGCCTTGATGATGACAGTTGTAGGTCTTTTAATAGCTACAATCGGAATAGATTCTGTTTCGGGGATCATGCGCTTTACATATGAAATTCCAACACTGTATGAAGGAATCGAGTTTCTAACGATTGCAGTAGGTTTATTTGCAGTGGGGGAAGTATTTAAATCGATTCTTGAAAGGGAAAAAAATGAAGGTAAGATAGCAAAAATTAATAGCATTATACCGACTAAAAAAGATTTGAAAGATAGCTCTCTGCCAATAGCTCGCGGCTCGATTTTTGGCTTTTTTATCGGTGTGCTTCCAGGTGCAGGAGCAACTCTTGCTTCATTTTTCTCTTATATTATGGAGAAAAAGCTTAGTAAAAACCCGAAGAAATTTGGAACAGGTGCTATTGAAGGGGTAGCTGGACCAGAATCGGCAAACAATGCTGCAGCTGGAGGTGCTATGGTACCACTTCTAACATTAGGAATTCCAGGGTCAGGATCAACTGCGATTTTAATGAGTGCATTTATCATGTTCAATATTACACCGGGACCACTACTGTTTGAAAATCATCCACAAGTTGCATGGGGATTGATCGCAAGTATGTTCATGGGGAATCTTATTTTATTAGTATTAAACTTACCATTAGTAAAAGTATTTGCAAAAGTAATAGAAACGCCACCAAAGTATTTAATCCCCTCGATCATTGCATTTTCGTTTTTCGGTGTGTATGCAGTTCAGTTATCTATATTCGATTTAGTGTTACTAGTTGCACTTGGCATTGCGGGATACTTTTTAACAAAAAATGATTATCCAATTGCACCGCTTGTATTAGGTGTCGTATTAGGACCGATGATTGAAAACAATTTTAGAAGATCTTTAACGATTTCAAATGGAGATTTAATGATTTTTGTTGAAAGACCACTTTCCCTTGTATTCGTAATTATCGGTATTCTATGGATTTTAACACCAATGTTATTAAAGTTAAGAGGGAAAAAAGTACTCATTAATGAAGAATAAGGAGACGAGGAAAATGACCATTATAGGAAAATATTTAGATATACCAACAACATGTGTATCGGACGCATTAAAGGGTTTAACGAATATGGCTGCAGAAATAAAACCATTAAAAGAAAATTACCGTATTGCTGGAAGGGCATTTACTGTTCAAATGCCAGTAGGGGATAACTTAGTTGTATTAAAGGCTATCAGAACTGCGAAACCTGGCGACGTTTTGGTCATCGATGCAAAAGGAGATACGTATCGTGCGATTGCAGGAGATTTTATATTAGGAATGGCACAGGATTTAGGTATACAAGCAGTTGTAGTCGATGGCGTCATTAGAGACGTGGTTGGTATTAAAGAATTGAATTTTCCTGTATTTTGTAAAGGAACGACGATCGCAGCGAGTGGCAAGGCAGGAGAAGGAGAGATAAATGTACCAATTTCTTGCGGAGGTGTAACTGTGCATCCTGGAGACATTATAGTAGGGGACGCAGATGGTATTACAGTCATACCTCAAGATGTAGAAGAAAACGTTCTAGAAAAATCTAAAGCAAAAAAAGAGCAAGATGAGCAAAGAGCTGCTAAAGTATCTGGAAAGAAAGATCAAATCATTGCTTACTTAGATGATTTTCTAAAATAATTTGAATAAGCAAAAGGATGGGGGGATGTCTTCCCATCCTATCCATTTGCCGCTTTCATAAACTCAATAAATTTATTAACAACGTTCAAACTTTCCACTTCTTCATGATACACTAACCAAGTTTTTTGCGTTAAAACCTCTCCATCTAGTGTTGTAAGAGGGATTTTATAAATAGGATCATGCTCATTAAAAAATAGAGAAGGTAATATTGCGTAGCCTAAGCCATGCATGACCATTTCCTTGCATGTATCCGCTCGATCTACGGTTGTACTTATTTGTGATGGTAGTTTAAAGCGCTCCGCCCACCAATTATCCACCATATGCTTATAGAGTAAATCGGTTTGATAATTAATGCGAGGCAGCGTATGTAAATCATCCACTTCCACTTTTTCCACAGAAGCAATACAAATCTCTTCTTCAAACAAAAGAATCTTTTTACCAGGCCAGTTATAATCGCCTCGAATAATTCCTACATGAATATCATGTGAATAGGCGATTTGTGAAATATTGCGGCTATGATCTGTAATAATTTCATATCCAACATTCGGATAATTTTCTTTAAACGTTTTTAGCCATAAAGGCAATTTGTATTTACTGATGAAATTAGATACACCAAGTCGGAGTGTGCCTGCCACATGATGATGATAATTATCGATTGCTTCTTTAATCTCTCTAAAGGTATACAGCAATTTTTCTGCACGTTCGGCTAAATATTCTCCCTCAGGAGTAAACTGCACTCCTTTTACACCTCTCGTAACAATTTGTACATCAAACTCAGCTTCTATTTGTTTAAGTCTTTTAGTTAGAGTAGGCTGTGCGATAAAAAGTGCCTGTCCTGTTTTGGTAATACTTTTTTCCTTATATAAAGTATGTAAAATGAGCCAATCTCGATCGTCCATCTTTTCGCCCCCTTCGATATCTATTATATCATTTTCTGACTTTACAGTTTTTTAGAAATAGAGATTATAAAAGTATAGCATGGCTATCTATGAATAATCGCTATTTTTAAAAGCACTCTACTTTAATTTAAGATAATAATATAACCGTTTTATAAGGAGTAGATTAAATGAGCGTCGGTAAATATATGGAGAAAAGTACCTTGAAAGTTAAGGGAAAAGAATATAATTATTATTCTATTCCGCAGCTGATGAAGGAATTCCCTAGTGTTAGTAAGCTACCTTATTCTATAAAAGTTTTACTAGAGGCTGCTATACGGACATTTGATGAGAAAGCTGTAACAAAAGAGCATATTAAGAAATTAGCTACTTGGAATATTAGTAAAAATGTGAATGAGGAAGTACCTTTTAAGCCCACTAGAATTTTACTGCATGATACTACAGGACTGCCGGCAATTGTTGATTTGGCAGCAATGAGAGAAACAATGCATCGTGCCGGTGGAGATCCGGCTTTGATCAATCCAGTCATACCTGTGGATTTGGTAGTAGATCACTCTGTGACAGTAGATCATTTCGGACGACCAGAAGCATTACTGTTAAATGAAAAAATAAATATAGAACGAAATAAAGAGCGCTTTCGTTTTCTAAGATGGGCACAGCAGTCTTTCAACAATCTTCAAATTGTTCCTCCAGCAACAGGTATTATGCACCAAATCAATATGGAATATTTGTCTTCAGTTGCAGCAGTTCAAAACACGGTTGAAGGAACGGTTGTTTTTCCAGATTCATTAGTCGGAACGGATTCGCATACAACGATGATCAATGGATTAGGGATACTGGCCTGGGGGGTTGGTGGAATAGAGGCAGAAGCTGCTATGTTAGGGCAACCATTGTACTTTGTTCCACCTGAAGTAGTTGGTTTTCAGTTAAAAGGAACTTTAAATGAAGGAGTTACAGCAACAGATTTGGCCCTCACAATAACGAATTTGCTAAGAAAAGAAAATGTCGTTGGTAAATTTGTAGAGTTTATCGGTGATGGCGTCAAATCTATGAGCGTTGCTGATAGAGCAACTATTGCGAATATGGCACCAGAATATGGAGCGACAATGGGGTACTTCCCTGTAGATGGCCAGACGCTAAATTATTTACGACTGATAGGACATGAGGAAGCGCATGTCGAATTGGTCGAGGCTTATTATAAACAACAAGGTATGTTTGCAGAAAATGCGGCCATTGCAGATTATTCTGTGTTACTCGAGCTTAATTTAGCAAATGTCGTCCCTTCCTTAGCTGGCCCTAAACGACCGCAGGACCTTGTTAAATTGGGTGATATGAAAAAAGAGTATAGAGAAATTATTCAAAAGCAGGTAACTGAGGGAGGCTATGGGCTAAGCGATCAAGAAGTAGAGAAGGAAATCCAACTTCCACTTATAGATGGGACAAATTCAACCTTAAAAAATGGTTCGGTTGTATTGGCAGCAATCACTAGTTGTACGAACACCTCAAATCCAATGGTGTTGATAATGGCAGGTATCTTAGCAAAGAATGCTGTAGAGAAAGGCTTGACAAAACCAGCGTATGTGAAAAGTTCTCTCACACCGGGTTCTCGAGTAGTAACAGACTACTTGCAAGAAGCAGGGCTACTAAACTACTTAGAACAGCTTGGTTTTCACGTTGCGGGCTATGGCTGTGCAACTTGTATTGGCAATTCAGGACCTCTCATAGAGGAAGTGCGAGATGCAATTGACCAGCATAATTTAACCGTTGCAGGTGTACTCTCCGGAAATAGAAATTTTGAGGGACGTGTACATCCGCAAATAAAAGCAAATTATCTCGCATCACCGCCATTAGTAATTGCCTATGCATTAGCAGGTACGGTAGATATAGACTTTACTAGCGAACCAATTGGCTATGATTATGCTAAGCAGCCGGTTTTTTTAAGAGATATTTGGCCATCTTCATCAGACGTAGATGCATTATTAATAAAGGCATTAAGACCAAGTATGTTTAAACATCGCTATAAAAATATATTGGATGTAAATAAAGATTGGAACCAAATTGAAGTAAAAAACAGTCAACTATTTGATTGGGAAGCATCCTCAACCTATGTCCAAGAGCCGCCTTTCCTGCAAGGGCTAACAGAGAATTTAGCAGATATTAATGATTTTAAAGATATAAGAATACTGGCGTTATTAGGTGATTCTGTGACTACTGATCATTTATCTCCTTCAGGTGCAGTACCACCAAGCAGTGTTGCTGGACAGTATTTGCAAAAGAACGGTGTATTGAAAAAAGATTTAAATTCATATCCATCTAGACGTGGTAATCATCATGTGATGATTCGTGGAGCATTGGCAAATCACCGCATTAGAAACCTAATGGTTCCAGGAGTTGAAGGAGGATATACAAAACACCTCCCAACTGATGAAGTGCTCTCCATGTACGATGCATCCAAAGCGTATAAAAGAGATAATACATCTTTATTCATCATTGCTGGGAAAGAATATGGAACTGGTAGCTCTCGTGATTGGGCCGCAAAAGGTGTTTTATTACTAGGAGTGAAGGCTGTAGTGGCAGAAAGCTTTGAACGAATTCATCGAAGCAATCTGGTGAATATGGGAGTTTTACCTTTGCAATTTCTACCTGGTGAAAATGCGGGAACGCTAGGATTAGATGGTACGGAAGTTTTCCAAACGATTGGTTTATCAAATGATATTAAGCCAGGACAACAAATACAAATAACAGCAGTGAACAATAAGCATACCGTAACCTTCGAGGTGATTGTCCGACTAGATAATATCGTTGATATTGAATACTACCGAAATGGTGGAATCATGCAAAAGGTTGTTAGAGATCGTTTACTGCAGTCAAATTCTGAGGAGGTAAAGTATGGATTTAAGTAATGCGTTTGCACAATTAGTTGTAGATATCAATCGAACTGCACATCAGTTTCAATCGAGTATTGTTATTATAACGGATAATAAATGTCTAGATGCTAAAAGTATTCTTGGGCTAACTTATTCTGTGTTAAACTCAAAATCCTTTGTCTTGGAGATTCATGGTCCAGATGCAGAGGAAGCCAAAAAAGAGATGGTGCAAGTATTTCATCACCATAATCTATCAGTAGAAGTCCATACGGAATAGACTACAAGCCTATAAGAGCACTATTTTGTTAGTTGCTTGCTTAGGCTTTTCTAAATTGATAGGAGCAATCGAAAATATGAATGAAATTGAATCAACATTATCTATTATATTAATTTGTAAAGAAAGATTAAAATTGATATATAGTTCTTAATATTAAAATAATCGGGTTGGAGGGATAAGAGTGGATGCGAAATTAGCGCTCATTGAAGCAGGTTTATATTTGCAAAATAATCGGCTAGCTTGGGGAACCTCTGGCAACATGAGCGTGCGATTAGATGATGAGCAAATGCTTCTTACTGCTTCAGGTACGAAAATAGGAGAATTATCTGCTGACGATTTAATCGTTTCCAATATTTATACGGGTGCATATACGGGAGAACGGAAAGCTTCCAAAGAGACACCTATGCATAGTGGAATTTATAAGAAGAGGGCAGACGTGAAGGCTGTTATTCATTCATCTCCTTTTTATACTACCTTTCTTTCTTGTACCAATGAAAACATTCAATCGAATTTATTCATCGAAACAATGTACTATCTTGAAAATATTGCTTATGTTGAGTATTTTCATCCAGGCACAGCTGAGCTAGGAGAAGCGATTGCACAAAAAGCTTGTGAGGTAAACATTATTATGATGAAAAATCATGGAGTGGTTGTCTTTGATGAGTCTTTAGAAGAAGCTAAAATGCGACTGGAAACGTTAGAAATGGCTTGTCGCATGATGGTCGAAGCAAAAGCAAGTGGAATTCCATTAGTAGGATTGAGCGAGGATACGGTTCAAAGCTTTTTAAATGAATCACTCTATAAGCCAAGAAAAAAATAGATGGAGGCTGTAAAGCGATGTATAAAATAGGGATAGTAAATGCTACAAAAAACTCGATGGAACCGATCAATGATGTATTGGAAACAAAGGAATCATTAGTAACAGCACAGCATTTTTCAGATTTCGAATTACTAAGTGATATTAGGGAAGCTGGTGGAGTCAAAAAACCTTTCATTAGAAGAGTGATTCGATTATTAGAAGAAGCAGAGAGCCAACAAGTAGATGGGGTTGCACTATCTTGCTCCTCTTTTACACCCTATGTAGATTTACTCAGATCATTATTTGATTTTCCGATTGTCAGCGTGGATTACGATATGCTTGAAAAATCTGTAGAGGTCGGTACGAAGATTGGTGTAATTTCCACTTTGCCAACTGCCGGAAAAACAACAAAAAGTATTATCGAAAGTATTGCAACTAAACAAAACAAAAACGTGGAGATTTATAGTGAGATCGTTGACCAGGCAGGAAAAGCCATCTTAAATGGACAGGAAGAAGAGCATAATCGTCTTATAATAGAGACAATAATAGAATTATCGGCAAAATGTGATGTGATTGTACTGGCTCAGCTGTCTATGTGTAGAGTATTAAGGCAAAAAGTAGAGCTCCAGAACGATATTCCTATTTTAACAAGCGCAGATTTTTGTATCTCCTCCTTGATAAATACGTTAGGCAGGAAAGAGGAGGGGTTAGGGTGCAGCATTTTATCGGTGTAGTTGCGGATGATACAACGGGTGCAAATGACATAGGAATTATGTTTAGAAGGGGTGGTTACTCGGCGAAAGTATATTTTTATTCAGAAGAGCAAGCTTATAAAATGGATACGAATGTTGTTATCGTGGATACGGATAGTCGCTTAGATTCACCAGAAGTGAGCTACAATAAGGTTTACAATGCTACGGAGAAGCTAAAGGAAGCTGGATGTAAGACTTTTTACAATAAAACCTGTTCGGTCTTTCGAGGTAATATTGGCGTAGAATTTGACGCGATGCTAGATGCTTTAGAGGAAGAATTTGCAGTCATAAGCTTGGCATACCCTTTGAATGGTCGCAAAACAGTACATGGAATTCATACGGTGCATGGCAAAAAACTTGAGCAATCAGAGTTCGCAAAAGATCCAGTTCATCCTACAACTGAATCCTCTTTAGTATCTATTCTACAAAAACAAACGGCTAGATTGGTTAGCTTTATAGATATTGATGTGGTTCGTCAAGGACCAGCAAGGCTAACAGAAGAAATCGAAAAAAAGAAACGCGAATCTAATTATTGTATTATCGATTCTGAAACCCAACAAGATTTACAAATCGTAGCAGAAGCAATTAAAGATATTCGTGTAATATGCGGTAGTTCCGCGCTAGGTGAGGAGTTACCACATTATTATAGTGAGCAGCCTATACCGACGGAGATAGATGATATAAAGATAGAAAATAATCAGGGTGTACTTGTCGTAGCAGGAAGTCTTACACCACAAACAAAGTCACAAATTCTATTTTTGAAAAACAAAGAGATAGAACAAATAATAATAGATTCACGACAATTAATTTCTTCGAATGATTTAGCTGAAATAAGAGAAATTGTTGAGCAAGCTACATCAATATTACTTACAGGTAACGATGTACTTATCATGCCAAATAATAGAGATGAAGTCGTAAAAGAAACGAAACGTATAGGTGAGGAAAAAGGATACACGCCTTTAGAAACAAGTAAGATGGTCTCTGCTATGTTAGCAGAAATTACTGCAGAGATTGTCCAACAAATTTCACTGAAAAAGTTGATTGTTGCAGGAGGAGACACCTCTGGGACGGTCATTAGAAAGCTTCGTTTGGAGGGCAATTATATTTTAGAAGAAGTAGATATAGGTGTCCCATCTATCAGAGCTATGGGAGAAGATATGTTCATGGTATTAAAGTCAGGAAGCTTCGGCAAGGAGAGCTTTTTAATGGATGCTATTGATCATTTAAGAAATCTTACGTTAGTAACTAAGTGAAGAAGAGTAATAGAAATGCAGACTCAAAGTAAGTGTGAGTCTGCATTTTTTACGGTTTGTCGATTAGTAGTGGAAAACTATGGGGTAAGTCGTCCTGAAAAAAATAAAAATAAGAAACAGTTTGTCGACTATGTAAATCCAGTAAATGGCTAAGGGCAACAGATTAGTTATGATAAGCAATCAAATCTAGTTGGTAAGCAACTAAATCAGCATCAGAGCAATCAAATTACTAGTGAAAGCAACCAGATTGCCGATGAGAGCAACCAAATCTAAAAATGACAGATTACTTGAAGTGAGACGCCGATAATTATTGCTAGTTTTCCTATTATGCTAAACCTATGAAACAGTGTAATGCTCGACAGCTTCTTTTCTCAAACACTAATTTTCATGATACGATTGGAGAATATAAAGTTTTGTAAGGGGGTAGATTCCGTGTTCATAGATAAGCTAAAAAATAGGTTAAATGAAAATCAACCTCTGTTTATCGGAGAGGAGACGGCATTACGTTCAGCTGTTATGATACCACTTATTCAAGTAGATAATGAATGGCATGTTCTTTTTGAAGTACGTTCACTAACGATGAGAAAACAACCAGGGGATATAAGTTTTCCGGGTGGTCGAATTGATGCAACAGATGCATCGCCAATGGAAGCTGCCATAAGAGAAACCTATGAAGAACTAGGTATAGATCCAGCATCCATCAACGTATTAGGACAAATGAGTGCTTATGTTTCATCTCCCTCTTTTGTTGTTTATCCGTTTGTAGCGACGATTGACCAGCATCCAATACATTCCTTTAACAAGCAAGAGGTCGAAGAGGTATTCACGATACCTGTCGACTGGTTGTTGAACTATCAACCTTATATGCATACAGTATCCGTTCAACCGATGCCCTTAACCGATTTTCCCTTTGAAAAGATTATGAATGGCGATAAATATCAATGGAGACCACGTGCGATCGAGGAATGGTTCTATGATTTTGGAAAATATACAATATGGGGTTTGACCGCTAGAATATTAAAGCATTTTGTAGAGACGATTAAATAAGTAATATTGGAATTTTTAGTATAAGGTCCGAATAGGCTGATATAACGAAGAGTGTACAAGAATTATATTATTGCTGCTCTTACGATAAGGAGGCTGGCTAGTTGATGACAGTGTCGGAAGGAAAATATGTGGAAGTAAACCCAGGTGTAGAATTGTATGTTCAAGATGTGGGAAGTGGGGAACCAATTGTTTTTATCCCTGGCTTTACGTTTACAACGGAAGTGTTTACTCATCAAGTGGAGCACTTCTCCAAAACAAATCGAGTCATTGTTATCGATCCAAGAAGTCACGGTCGATCATCGATTACGTTACAGGGAAATGATTATGTAACGCATGGTACTGATTTGGCAAAGGTACTTGAAATATTACAATTAAAGAACGTAACACTTGCAGGCTGGTCATTCGGTTGCTTATCTATTTGGGAGTATTTAAAACAGAATGGCTATGATAATGTAAACTCTCTTATTTTCATTGATATGTCACCAAAGGCATTGTCGACAAACGGTGTAGAAGATTGGGTGGAAGGTCCTCTAGATGACATTGGAGCAATTTATAACACGTACTTACGCAATCCGGCAGGTCAACGAGAATTTATTAAGGCTTACACAACAAGTGTCATGGTGCAGCGTGATGTAACGGAGGAGGAGTTAAATTGGCTAGTGGAGCAATCATTAAAAACTCCTTATTATATTGCTACGAATTTATTTGCTTCTGGTATGTTCTCTGATTATCGAGAACAAGCGAGAGAAGCTAGTGAAACAGTACCTACATTAACGATTGTGGCGGACCATTGGGCAGATAGAGCAATTGCGTTTACACAAAGGATCTCTCCAAAGTCCAGCATAGAAGCACTTGGCGGACATCTCATGTTCTGGGAGCATAGTAAGGAATTTAACAAGTTAGTAGATCAGTTCTTAAAAGGATGACTTAGACGGAAATAAATTAAAGAAATACAGTCTCTCTGTAAGGTGAGAGGCTGTATTTTTTTGCTTTAGAAAATTATTAAAAACTAGAAAAATAAGTGGTACCTCTTAAAGCTCAATATAAGAATGCTGCGTAGTAAGTCCGAAATAGAACAGAAGCATGAGCTCTTTTGTTCTGGAAGTATTATTTATAACCGCTCATTGTGTTGACTTAAGGGTAAAAGAAACACAAAATAAGGTTAAAGACAGAACGAGGAGGCAATATGATGAAAAAGCTATTGTTAACTGGATTTGAACCGTTTTTATCTTTTACCGTAAATCCTACCATGCGTATAGTGGAGGAATTAAATGGACTGGAAATTGGAGGCTATCAAGTGTTAAGTCGAGTGCTGCCAGTCGATTTTGCGTTATCTGGAGCAAAAATTTTAGCACATATCGAAGAAGTTAAGCCGGATGCGGTCATTTCATTAGGATTAGCAGGGGGCAGATATAAGATCACTCCAGAACGAATCGCTATTAATGTGAAAGATGGAGCAGCCGACAATGAGGGGCATATCCCGATCGATGAAACTATTAATATAGAAGGAGAGCCCGGTTACTTTTCCACATTACCTATTCGCCAAATGGTTAACAAACTATTAGAAGAAGGGTTTCCTGCAGAAATATCCAATACGGCGGGAACTTATCTATGCAATAACGTTATGTATGAAGCGTTGCACTATGCAAAAACAGTGAATCCCAATATGAAAGCAGGATTTATCCATATTCCAGCATCTCATGAATTAGCAATTCAACATGGGAAAATTCCTAGTTGGTCACATGCAGATTTGAAGAAGAGTGTAGAGATTTGTATTGGGGAATTAGTGTAAGCCTTGAGAAATAATTAAGAATAGGTATTCTATTCAACGAGACAGGCATACCTGTTTTCTGACTTTATAAAAGGCCAAGGGGGTAGAAAGATGTATCGTAAAGAATTATTTGTATTCCAAGAAGGAAGGCCAATTCGAGCAATTGTAAGAAACTATAAAAAAGAGGATTTTGAAGACTTGATCGCCATACAGCAAGAATGTTTTCCACCACCCTTTCCGTCTGAATTGTGGTGGAGTGAGGAGCAGCTTGCAAACCATGTAAAGTTTTATTCGGAAGGTGCATTATGCGTGGAGATAGATGGTGAGCTTGTTGGTTCTATCACTGGATTATTGGTTCCTTTTGATTCAGAAGATCCAATACATACTTGGGAGGAAGTAACAGATCATGGGTACATCAGAAATCACGATCCTAAAGAGAAAACATTGTATATTGTTGATATTTCCGTCAAACCTGCATTTCGCAAGCTCGACTTAGGCAAGCTATTGATGCAAGCTGTATATGAGCGGGTAGTTCACGATGATTTGGATCGCGTACTCGGAGGAGGAAGGATGCCAGGGTATCACCATTATGCGGTGGAACTAACACCTGAACAGTATGTGGAAAATGTTCTAGGTGGTAATTTGAAAGACCCAGTAATTTCGTTTTTGCTCAGATGTGGGCGTACTCCAGTTTGTGTTGTTCCAAATTATTTGGAGGATGAGGAGTCACACAATAATGCTTTGTTGATGGAATGGAAAAATCCTTTCAAATAACTGAATACAAGTTTTTCATGAAAGGTATAAGGGGATTGAAACTTTTTACTACATTGAACAGTAAAGTAATTATCACTTGTTCGCAAATAGATAGTAAAAAGGAGTTGAATGAGTATATTTTTATTTAAAGCAATCATGTTAATTTTAGTTGTTGTTGCCGTCATGACTGTCATGGAAATAGTTTTACGAAAAGTTTTTAATGTAGGGAAAAGAGAAAAGAATCGACCGAAATATGTAAATAATACGCATAAATGGGGCGAGATTTTTCTAATAGTTTTATTCGCAATAAGCTATATTATGGTAATAAATTTAGACCTTGAATGGAGTTATTTATGGATTGCGTTCTTTTTTACAATCCTTCAATTATTTCGTGCCTTTATGGAATGGAAATATCCGATTCAACGTGGCGAATATATCATCCATCTTTTTGGCGCGGTTGTTCTTGTTATTTTTATTCTCCTTGTATCATACACTGATTGGCTTAATCACTTATTTGGATTTTAAGTTTTTTATTTGGTACTCTTTCGGTGAGACTCCGTATTTCTTCTTGAACTGTTGCAAAAAAGCAGACATGCTTTGATACCCGACCTGAAGTGCAACATTTGTTACACTTTGCGAAGGATTACGTAGCAATTGTGCGGCTTGTTCCATGCGAATAGTTGCGACACGTTCCATTGGGGTTAATTGGAAGGCTCTTTGGTACATTCGATTCAACTGGGACTCACTGACATTCGTGACTTCTGTTAACTGCTTCATGCGAATTGGTTGGTGATAATTTTGTAATATATAGCTTTCTGCGTTTCGAATTGGATCAGGTAACAAATAGTGATCCAGTACATACGTGATTTTGGACAGCATATGTTCGTTTGGAAAGATGTAAGCCATAATTTCTAGTAAGGCAAGATGAACAAAATAAGGTTGATTTTTGGAAAGATGAACAAGGATCTTTTCGAGTAGGCTATTGATCTCCACGGTCCACGGTTCCTGTAAAATACACACTCGATTCGGATTTTCGAGTAGTGAAGGCGAAAATTGATGATGCTGCTGCAAAAGGTGAACAAATTGCTCTGTTATAGAGATGGATAGGGGAAAAAGAAGCGTACTGCTCATCTTTCCAATCTCAAAACGAACATTTACACCTTGCGGATAAAAGACATATTCACCGACTTTGAGTAGGCGAGATTCGTCTTCACCGATTTGATAAGTCAAACTTCCTTCTAGGACAAAAAGTATTTCGGGTTCTGATGACTTGAACTCAGCGCTTGTTTTGTTTTGGTAGTGAGAAAATGAAATACTATCAAGCATTACATGATTCTCTTTTTTTAACACTTCAAGTATATGTTTCAATTTGCCACCCCACTTTAACTTTATTCAGCAGGGCTTGTGGTCCCCTACTAAATTGTATACATCCTTTGCGTTCAGCTCACCACTAATAGAAGTGGGGGAATTCTGCTGAATCAAGTTAAAATAAATATAACGGAAAACGCCCCTCTATATCAATAGAGAGGCGTATATCAAAAGATAAATTATAAAGGATATAGTTCGATTTCGTCTTTTGTTTCCAAATCTGCAATCATCGTGTGCCATGCTTCCGGTTTATGTGACAGAATCGCATAATATGATTTCAAAAAATCTGCGATAAAGCGTGCATCTAATGTGTGTATATCTTGATATGGTAAGAAGCAGAAATCTAAATCTGTTACGGCATCGCCTTCATTTGTCCAAGAAGGATGTACATAGGAGAAATTCAAGCGTTTGAAGCCGAGATGAGCCAATACTTCACGACGTACAAATGGGTTCATGGCCTTAATCCCGCCAAACGCATGATCTCCGATTCGGTAAGGGTCATAAATCTCGGCAAACACTCCAATCAACTCGACATTATGCTCTTTAGAAAGCTGCAACAAATCCTCATGTCGTTTCTTTGCAAGGAACGGCCCGACACCAATGCCTTCCTTTCCTATCATTGTAAAGTCCGTCATGGATAATTTCTTGTCTGCATAGAAGCGATATTCCGTCGCACCTACAACTTCACCATCTTCCACTGCCACAAACATACGAATAGTAGGTTCCAGTAAAGGTTCTCTCCATAATTCATATTCCAGTACTTCTTCAGCAGGAAACACTTCTTGCATCAACCTGTGCATTTTCGGAAACAATGGATCTTCTATATTTTTTATTTGAACGTATTCCATTACACTCACTCCCCTTGATTATTTATCTAAAGTCTTTTGCAAGACCATTTCCTTTGTCATGGATGTTTCAACTATCATTGTGCCAAGGTCAGGATATAAATCGAATCGACGGTCTCTCCAAGTTGTGACAGAGCCGTGTTCACGTACCTCATACAATAGGGACAAGTCAAGATCGGCTGAAATCACCATATCGTTATTAATTTCCCCTTTTACAAAATACCATCTTGCGGGAAAGGTACGTCATTTGGTGTGATTACAGCTGCCTGCCCAAAGTTCCCGCGCATGAAGTCTACTGTTGGAAGTGATCCAACAGTTCCAGTTGTCACTACATATACTTGGTTTTCAATAGTGCGTGCATGGCTTGTGTAACGAACACGGTTAAAGCCGTGGCGGTCGTCGGTACAAGAAGGCGAGAAAATCACGTCAGCGCCCATACCACGAACCATTCGAACTACTTCCGGGAATTCAATATCGTAACATGTTAAGAGTGCTATTTTTCCTTTTGGTGTTTCGAAAATTCGGAGAGACTCACCTGGCGAGATTCCCCATTCAGAGACCTCAGTCGGCGTTAAATGGAGCTTCGCTTGTTCACCAATATGACCATCGGGTGAAAATAAGTGCGCAACATTGTATAAACGCTCCTCTTTGCGAATGACGTGAGTCCCGCCAATAATATAAACCCCATGCTCCACAGCTAGGGATGAAAAAAGTCGATAATAGCGTTCCGTGTAATTTGGTAGGTTTTGGATTGGTTGACCTTGATCATTATCCGAAATGGAAAGTAATTGTGTCGTTATAAATTCTGGAAACAAAATAAAATCTGTATTGAATTCAGCAGCTGTTTTCACATAATGTGTCACCTGTGCCTCGAATTCCTCAAAACTATTAATTGTATGAAGATGATATTGTACAGCAGATACACGTAATTTCATCTGTATACCCCCTTGAAAATAGTATCTATTTATAAAATAATAGATGAATCATATCATACAAATTGAAATAATCCATACGAAATTCATTCAAAAAATGATGTGATTCTTGCATCTTCAAATTACTTATGATTTCTACATATATCCCAGTGTTTTCGGGCACGCTGTTGTGAAAAATTTTGGCGGGGGAAGAGGGGCAGAGAAATTCCCTGCTCCTTTTTATGGCTACTACAGCAGACCAGATGATTTTAAAACATTATTTTTATACATTTCTTTGACAGCTACAGGCATTTCTTTCGTAGATTTCCATTCCGCCTGTTCTTTTTCAAAAGTCATTTCCAAGTCCTCGGGGAATTGCATTTCATATAGATCGTCTATACTCTTCACTCTTAGGGCCGCCATTAGAGCGAAGAGCTGAACTTTATTTATACTAATCCCTTTGCCATTAACAAGCTCTGAGATTGTTCCGACTCGCATGCCAGTCATTTGTGCCAAATCTTTTTGCGTGATTCCTCTTTCTTTTAATAGATCATCTATCTTAATAGTAAAGTAAGCCTCGCCTAGTAATCCCGCCGTATCCATTACTATATTGTTCATCAGACTATGTCCAGACTGTAACAACTCTTGAACTTTCATTTTTTTCATGATAACAATCTCCTTTGAATTGTTTCCGCAAATGTAATACATAGTAAAAGTATGGACTACAATGTACCAATTAACTCAAAATGCATCAAAAAGGTAAGGAAACACAGTAAAATATTCGAAACAGGCGAGAAGATGGCGTATGATAAAAGAAAAAGAGCAGGTGGCATATGAAAGCTTACATACTAAAACTAACATTTGAATACTTGGAGCCATCAGTCTGGAGAAGAGTGATATTACCTGCTGGGGCGACGTTTAACAGGTTGCACGAAACCATTCAATACGTGACCAATTTTAAAAGTACAATATCTCCGTACCATTTCTTTGGAATAGGGATAGATGATATTTTCATTACAAATAATGGTGCAATTTTAGAAGAATATAAAGGAAAGAAGTTTGCGGGACAAACTGTCAAACAACCGACACGGATAAAAATAGATTCTTATTTAGAAAAACACGGTCAATTCGTTTATAGCTACGATTTTGGAGATGACTGGAGAATTCGTGTGGAACTCGAAGACACTGTGGAAGATTATTATTTTGGATACCCAACCCTGCTAGACGGAGAAGGGACTGCACCGCCCGAGGATGTTGGTGGTCCACCTGGATACGAAGAGTTTTTAAAAGTGTATCATGATCCAACACATCCAGATTATTTAAGGACTTATGCATGGGCAGAAGGTATGTACTATTTGCCACTGGATATAGATTGGGTGAATGAACTTTTAAAATCTGTCAAATACAAAAAGACAGAATGGCAACATATCGATCACGACAATTATTTTATACTATCGGATAAATATCGCGGTGCAGATTTCACTGATCTCGAAACGCTGCCAAACAAAGATTTGGTTATTCAGTATGCCGCGGCATGTGCTCAGCTATATGGGGTCATTAATTATTCAAAGTTTGTAGAGATTTATAACGCTCAAAACAAAATCCCTATTTCAAGCAAGGAACTACATGAACTATTGACGGACTATCATTATTCAAAACTACTTGAAGGTAAATATGTGCATGTGTCTTACAACAAATTGGTCCATGAGGCAATTGAAGGTTTTGGAGATTATGATGCATTAATGTCTAAAGTCAAAGGAAAGCCCTATTATATACCCTCGAAAAAGGAATTATTGCGTTACGCAGATGAGTTCTATTTTGAAAAGACAATCCACCAGAAAAAACTAGCTAGCATGGTTGCAAAAGACTATTTTGGTGGGAGTACAGTCAAGGCACATAAGGAAATAGAGGAGTTAGTTTATGAATTACAAGTTTTTGATATCAACGTCCAAGAAGCTTTAAAGGAATTTTTAGGACGTTTTGAATTTGTAGATAAGAAACGACTGAATGAATACGTACAAGCAGTCTCAATGATTGCGAATACAACCCGAATTTGGGAAAATAGAGGTCATACACCAGATGAACTTTCTCAAATGAGCAAGCCACAATTAAAGCCATTGCCAAATACGTTTGAACCAACGGATGTGGTAGAAGATGTAAAAGTTGGTCGGAACGATCCTTGCCCATGTGGTAGTGGGAAAAAGTATAAAAAATGTTGCGGGAAATAATAGAATGATTTAAGAATAGGTACGCATGTTCACTAAAACATGGGTGCCTGTTTTCATCATGAAAGAAAATTGTATATGTGGAGGAATGGAAATGTACGATCCAACCATTTTTGAAAATTTGAAAGTAGCATTTGAAAATCATGTATACGATTTAGATAATATCGATCACCCAAACGAGATTTGGGAAGATGAGATTGAGTTAACACAAACACTAAGCTACGTATATAAAGAGGAAGCTTCTGATTATCTGGACACGATAGAGATAGAGTTTATCTCCAAAATAAATGAAGATAATATGGGAGAGATTGCGGATTTTCTTGATCATGTGTTAGAAACATTGGAAGCATTGCATCGTATTTAGTGGGGAAGAGGAATCGGATAATAAAGACTCCACGTGATGAGAGAACTTGCCATCTTTCAAGCAGAGTATGATATGGTAAACTATCTACAAAAACTATTTTAGAAGGTGAACACCATGCTTGAAGTAAGCGATAGTAAATTAGCACAGTATGTCGTGCATTATATGGGCGATCAGTTAGTGCTCGGGCAAGAGGCATTCCCGCAGCCAGAGGTTATGCTAGAAGCGGCTTTTACGCAGCTTTCGTTCCATAAACTCGACCTAGACCAACAATACGCATTTTTTCATGAAACGAATATTGGTTTAAATGAAGTATATACATATGTGAAGAGTATTTTTGATAATCCAACTAGTTTCCTAGAACATTCACAGTATATTGCGAAACACTTACACAGCGTATCGCAGCATCCAAATATCAAAAATGGTGAATTATTCACCGGCTTCTTTGAAAATTGCTTGTTTCAAGATGAAGTTAGACAAGCGATTGCTATTGTAAAAATAGAAGAAAAAGAAATGTTTCTTGATGTGAAAAGTGACCAAAACAATGTAATTGTGAATGGGATCGACGGCATTAATGTCAAGAAAGCAAATAATATGTGCGTAATTATCGATATGGGCCAAGACGAAGAACCGGCCGTATTTTTGAAGACCAAAAGAAAAGAAGATGTCGTCTACTGGCAGGAGCGCTTCTTAAAGCTTAAAGTAGCGGATGAAAGCTACCATAAAACGAATCTAGCATTAACTGAATGTAAAAAGTATATTTTAAAAGAAGAGACATTTACCAATACCGATAAACTAGGATTTTTGAACAAAACGCTGGAATACTTTCGAAATGAAGAAGAATTTCAAGTGGAAGACTATATTGAAACAGTATTCGAACAAGCAAATGAAGTTCAAAAAGACGTCTTGATCAATACAGTAAAGCCATACGAAACAGAAATTTCGGAGAGCGCCATTGTGAAGGCAGAGAAAAATTATAAACGAAAAATAAAATTAGATGACAATATCGAAATTCAAGTAAACGTTCGTGACATAGAAAAAGTGAATGAGCTGATCGAAGTCGGTTATGACGAAGTGACGAACCGTAAGTTTTATAAAATTTATTTCGAGGAAGAAGTATAGAAATCTCCAAAAAGGTCCCGCATCTCTAAAAGAAGTTGCGGGACCTTTTTAATGTGTAGCCGCTAGAGTCTGTAGCCTTATTCCTCCTCGTTCAATGTCAAATCTACAACAAAACGACTCTCAGGCAAATAGGTAATGGATATCTTTTTACCTTTAAAGAATTCTTCATATACTTCTTCTGTAATTGCCCTATTTTCCAGTGTGAAGGTTTTCCCTTCTAGATCAAATTGCCAAATATACTCATTGGAATCATGCTTTGGTGAACGAAAAGTAACATTCTTGGCGACACCTACAACGTTTTCAAAGCTCCCTTTAGCGTATTGATCTTTGTCTTGATAGAATGAAATAGCAGTAAAAAAGGAGGATAACACCACAAACGTAAATAGTAGTGCTAAAAAGGAACCAAATAATTTTTGGAAAATATTGCCGATAAAGCTTTTTGCTCTATTGGTTATAAGTGCAACAGATCCAAAGAGTACGATAAGTCCAAAAAAACCTATAGTTAGTTTTATTAAGATTTGCTGCCACAAGAAATCTTTAATGATTATAGAAAGAATCAGTGAAATAAGAAATAAAGGGATATCTATCACTAAAAAATACCCAAAAAAGGTCTCTATTACTTCTTGCCGTTTACTGTCTTTCTTTTTATCTTTCTTCAAATTCACACTTCCAAACTGAAATAATATTCCTTTTAGAATTTTAAATGAACAGAGCGAAAGGACAAGACTGATGAATGAGCTTCACTATCTTGTCCTCGTTATTATCTTTTCACTTCATAATGCAGCTCAGCAAATTGATTAAAACGATTGACGCTCTTTAAGGTAAGCTCTGTTTCAAAATCGATTTCTTTGAACAAAGGAATTCCTTTTCCAATCAGTACCGGAGATACGGTTATAATCAGCTCATCTACTAATTTTTCTTTCATAAACGAGTGGATTAGATCTCCGCCGCCCATTACCCAAATATTTTTACCTTCTTTGTTTTTCAATTGATTTGTAAATTCGACTACATCGCCATTGAAGAATTGGACGTTTTCATTATCCTGACTTTCTGTTCTGGAGAAAACATAACATTCCTTCCCCTCATAGGGGAATATTTCCAATTTCTGTTCTAAAAGCCAGTCGTACGTGCGTCTACCCATAATTACTGTATCTACTGTGTCGTAGAATTCGGAATATCCATTATCGCCCTCTCCTTCAACCTTAAACAACCACTCCAAAGAATCATCCTTTGTCGCGATATATCCATCTAAGCTTGTCGCAATGAACATTACGGCTTTTCTTTGATTCGTCATATGGACCTCCTATTGTTTAGTATCTAAAGATTTCAGCATCAAACTGGTCGTACATAAGATAAGAGAATATCTTTTAATACACGTTGCTGAATATGTGGTTCTATATCTTCCTCTAAAAATGAAATAGGGGCTTTCAACACCACATTACTTACGAAAGTACCGAACGTATTAATAATTGTTATGAGCGTTTCTTTAGTAACTATATCCGTTCGAATGGATCCATCTGTTTTTCCATCTTCCATAATCGGGTTAAGGCTATTACTTATTTGTTTCTGAATCTCGATATAGTCATCAATGTCTGGTAATGGCTCTTTTGTAAAAGAAGCATAGCTTTCAAAAGCTTCCCGAAATTTGGAGGAATTACCTTGAGGAGAGTGTTGATCTTCTTCGAGCAAGAAATTTAACACATCTTCCAATCGTTCATACGCCGTTTTAGGCGAAGCTGCAATTTGTTCAAATGCCGGAAGAATTCTTTCCAGGTTTTGAATAGCAACTGCAACAATAAGTTTATCTTTTTTAGGGAAGTAGCGAAAAACGGTGGCGATTCCGACTTTTGCCTCATTGGCTACATCTTGCATTTGGACGCTATCTAATCCATGTTGTAGAAATAAGCGCTCAGCTATGGAAACAATATGTTGATAACGCGTAGATTTATTTTGTTCGCGAACACTTAGTGGCATAGAATAACCTCCTTTATTTTTATTATACATCGTTTAAGTTTGCATCCGCTCATTTTCAGGAGTAAAATAAATGATAGTTAGACTATCAAAATTTAACCACGAGGTGAAGGAAATGAGATTAGCGGGCAAAGTAGCTGTAATTACAGGAGCAGGAAGCGGAATGGGAGAAGCCGAAGCCCTATTATTTGCAAGAGAAGGTGCTAAGGTAGTAGTAACAGACATCAACTTTGAAGCAACAGAAGCAGTTGTTGCACAAATAAAAGAAAATGGTGGAGAAGCAATTGCCATCAAACATAATGTTGCGTCAAAAGAAAATTGGGAAAACGTTTATAACAAAACAATTGAAGCTTTCGGTAAACTCGACATCTTAGTAAACAATGCAGGAATATCATTGGCTAAGGGATTCTTGGAGCAAACAGAAGAGGACTGGGCACGAACATATGCCATCAACATCAATGGGACGATGTTCGGAATGCAGCTAGCAATCCCACTTATGGAGAAAAATGAAGGTGGTTCGATCGTAAATATTGCTTCGATCTCTGCCTTAACTGGAATGGCAGGAGCAGGAGCTTACACAGCTTCAAAAGGTGCTGTACGTTCCATTACAAAAGCAGCAGCTGTTGACTACGGTAAGAAGAATATCCGGGTGAACGCCGTATACCCTGGCTATATTGTCACACCAATGAGCGCACCACATATGGAAAGTCCGCAATACAAAGACTACTTCTTGTCTCAAATTGCCCTACCGAACCTCGGGAAAGCAGAAGAAGTGGCAACAGCAGTATTGTTCTTAGCATCAGACGAAGCAAGCCATATTACAGGTATTGAGTTGCCGGTAGATGGTGGGGTTACAGCGAAATAATAGGAAAGAGCTTGTGGAAGTGATCATGTCACTTTTGCAGGCTCTTTTTATTAGCAAAGGTTAATAAGGAGACAGCCAAAAGTTCGCAAATAATCCTGTAATAGTACTTAAATTTTAAGTATGCTTGATGGAAAGGAACAGAAAGTATTTACTACTAATGAACTGATCTTTAAATATTAACTCATATTTATACTCAGAAAGCTGCCGAAGATAAAATTTCGGTAGCTTTTTTTGCTTTATCCCCTACTTATAAAGAAAGTCCGATAAAATAGTTAAATATTATGATAATATGAAGGTAATTAGAATGCTAGATATTAGTATCCTTTCAAATGGGAGGAATCCATTGGTGATATAAAGTTATTTTGAGGAGAGATTAAATTGACAGGGTTTGCTAAAAAGTCATTTTTAGAAAGAATGAAATTAGCATTAAAGGATAAGGAAGAACTCCAAGTACCTGTACTTATCAAAGAGGGTAATTCTGCACAAAAGAAAATCGATAAAATACAGAGTGATTTAGAAAAAGAGAAGTCATCGGCAATTCAAAAAAACTTACTAGGTAAAATGAAAATCCTTGAATTAGGATTATATGGTGAAAAAAGTGTTCAATTTGAACTAATGAATGCGTTTATTCCTATTCATATTTTGCATGATCTCCAAGTGACACATGGAGATTGGAAAACTCAAATTGATTTTGTTGTTATAACACGAAAATTTTTACTCGTTATTGAAGTGAAGAATTACTACGGGAATATTTATGTAACTGAACACGGGGAGTTTATACGGAACGTCATGAAAGGTAAAAAGGTAGTTTTTCAAGAAGGATTCTATAGCCCCATACGCCAGGTAGAAAGACAAACAGAGATATTAAGAACCTTAATGAAGGAGAAGGGAATAATAGGGAATAAAACACCAATTAAAGAAGTAGTTGTTTTTACGAATAATAAAACGATACTAGACTTAAAAGAGGCAAAAGAGGATATACGAGATAGAATCGTACGTTTAGATGGATTAGTTGGATACATTTTAAAGGAATTAAAAAAATACTCACCTGTCCAAATTCTAGATAATCGAATGTCGGATATAAGTGGTTTCCTAATGGACTGTCATATAGAAGGAAAAATAGAAAAGCAAGAGGATACTGTAGAATTGAAACTATTAGATGAAACAGTAGAATCTGTGGAAACTTCACTAGTTGAACAGGCAACATCTTCTTCGGGGGTGGAAGAGGCTTTAAGACAATTTAGAAAAGAGAAAGCAACATCTTTAGGTATGAAAGCATTTCATATTTTTTCCAATAAGACTCTAGACGAAATTGTTTCAAAACAACCTACAACATTGGTAGAACTATCAACAATAAGAGGTATTGGTGAGAAAAAAATAGAGGAGTTTGGACTTGAAATTATTGAAATTATACAAAGAAATGGTTCGAAAGATTGAAAAGTAAACAGATATGAATGTTTTGTGTCTAACACAGTGAGCGTATTTAAAAAATATAAGAAAGGCTGTGGGTGTATGTTTAAAAAAATAATCCGTCGTGTAGAAGATTTACTTAGTCCTTCGGCGGTAAGTAGACCGGCAGATAAACCTAAGCATAAGTCGGTCGTTTCTATTTATAAGGAACAGACTGGAAATGGACTATTCACCACCATTTTCAACAAAGGTCATTATGGGGAATTCTCTTCCTATGGTAAATTGGCAAAATTGCCAGGTTATCATAGAGCATTGTTCAATATCTATATCCCTAGCGGCAAAGAACGAACAACTGAAATTGATCTGGTCTACCTTCATGAAACCGGCATCTACGTAATTGAGTCGAAAAACTACAGCGGTTGGATTTTTGGGGATGAAAAGTCACAAAAGTGGATGCAAACCTTTCCAAATGGCCACAAGTTTTCCTTTTACAATCCCATCAAGCAAAATATTGGCCATATAAAAGCTCTAAGAGCCCTATTGCCATCTATTGAAACTGCACATTTTACATCTGTCATTGTCTTCAGCGAAAGATGTGAGCTGAAGAAAGTCACCTGCGATGCAAAAGATACATATGTTATCAAACGCAATCGTTTATCTAAATTAATGGAACAACAAATACAAAATTCCCCTAACATTCTGGAAGCCACTTATATCGACAAGATTTATAGCTTCCTTTCACAGTATCAAAAGGTAGATAAATCGGTGAAAGAGGAACATATTGGAAAGATTGAGGGGAAGTTTCCGCGTTAGAAATAAAAATAATACTTAGAACATTCAAGGTTCCCTGTGTTAAATACAATTTATAAATAATACTGAATAGCATATTTAATAGATTGAAAATGGATAAGACGTCACGGTCTATACGAAAAGAGAAATCTGATCAATCCTTAAAGGATATTAAGTAGATGTATAAAGAAAATCCAGAAGAAGCTAGGGCTGTTGGAGATGGAATTATTCGCAAGACTTATTGAACACTAATGGCTAGTGAGCAGAAGGACTATTATTTTCAAATGTTTATTGGTACTTCACCATCACAATCTATGGGGTGTTAAAAGTTATTGAAATATGTAAAAGATCCAATGATAGGTTAAAAAAAAGAAACAATATTAACCTTAATCAAATTATGTCAAATTTTCAACTTCCGTAGCTTTATTGCATAATCCTTTTACTTACAGATTACTCCAGAACTGATAGTAGCATAAAAAAATAGCCATATTGATTAATATTTCTACAAAAGCTGCCGAAGAAACAATTTTAGTATTTTTTTATAATCAGCTTCTACTTGTAACACAAGTCGATATAAAGGCTCCTTTGTAAAATACGGTTTTTAAACAATTCTGAATAGTAATTAAGTAGTGTGAATATAGGAAATATAATACATGTTAAAGAGTTTCTGGAATTTATAGTACAACTTTTACAGGCTCTTACTATTTTGTCTTAGCTACCCTGTGTAAGGCACAACTCGAAAACAATACTAAATAGTGTCTAAGTTGTGCCTAACACAGGGAGCGTAATTATTTTTTCGATTACGTAAGAAATTTCCCTGTGGTGGAATTAAAGGACAACCATGTCAATTATACTAAATTCATGACCTTGTCAGAAATATTAACTAGAGATCTAGTAAGAAGAAATATTCCTAGATGATTGAGGAAAACCAAAAATTTTGTAATTTACTGTCTACTTAATTGTTAAATTGATGGTAATATAGAATCAGGGTAAATTACTCTAAATATTTACAAAATAAAGTAATGAATTTTACTTGTTAAAGATAGGAGCGGACCGAAATATATAGCGAACATTATCGAATATTAAATTTAGAGCAAAGAGAGAAGGAAAAGGATGGAATTGCAATTGAAAAAATATACGACAGAACAGCTTGAACAGATGGTTGATAAACCTTTTATAGAATGGATGATAGAAGATTTAAATCCGGATCAATTGTCGGTACTACTATTTTCAGTAGGAGTAGAAAAAACGATCAGAAGAGGAACCAAACTTCCAAAAATATTTTTGATAAATAAACTTTTGGCAAAAGCCGCAAGAGTCAAATTGAGAGACAGGATGAGTGTACCACCGTTTAATTGGTCAATGGAGTTGGAAATGAAAGATTTATCTAAAGATGATATTTTTGAAAAAGCAGAAATTGATAATGCTCCTACAAAAGAATTAGCTTTAGCATTATATTTACAAAATCACTTTGAAGAAGCAATGGAATTGTATGAACAAAGTGAAGAAATTCCTAAAAATATCAATGATACCACTGATAAGAAAACAGAAATTAAAGAAACGGAGCAACAAAGAAATGAAGAAAAAAATAATGAATTAACTACAAGAAAAGAAAAGAGATTCAATCAAAAAATTACGAAACTAATTAATGAAAACTCCCAAACACAAAAGCAACTAGTCGAGTTGAAAAAAGAAATGAAAGAGAAACTATCATCAAAACAACAAGAAATATTTCTATTAAATAAAAGATTAACACAAGAAGAACAAGAGAAAGCGCAAATAATAAAAGAAATTGATTTTCTAAAAAATGAAAATGATCGATTAAAAGAAGAAGCAAAAAAGAAAGAAGATAAAAAAACAATTTCTGCTGAACCAAAAAGTAAAATGAAAAAAATTGCATTTTTGGGCAACCCGAAAAATAAAGGAATCTTAAAAAATGAACAATTTCAAATTGAAATATTCGAACTTGAAGAACTTTCTATAGTAATTGATCGTGTAAATGACTTTGAACATATATACTTACTTACTTGGAGATTTTTGGAGAGTGAGTTCGAAAATAATGCAACCAAAGAAATTAAAAATAAAACAGTCAAAATAGAAGCATTTCCTAATTTGAAACAAGAGTTGGAGGATTTATCGAATGTTAAATAAAGTCTGGAGTCCATATGTTATAGGCGTATTAACTAATGAAACTAGTCATTATTCTGGGAGAAATATATTTGTAAATAATAATAAAGATTTGCAATTCTATATTAAAATTTTGTCTACTCCTCCTCATAGTTTTCCGAATAGTCAAAAAGATATTACAAGTTATGGTAGTGAATTAAAGCAACACGGTTTCGAAGATGAGTTTTTCGAAAGTGATCGCAGAATACATAGTTTGGAGAATTTCTTAGAGGATAATTTAGTTGTTTTTCAAATTGAAAAAAGATCCACTTCCACTGATGAATTTTATAGAGCGAAAAATATTAACCTTTTATACAAAAAATCATCTTTCACTGAACAAATGAGTTTTTTCCCAATTCCTCTGTTTACTGAGGAGGATGAGAAAAAGTCTGAACAGGATTTTACTCAAGAAGAATTTGTTCAACAATTAAAGCAAGGGAAATACATAGGACGCAATGAGTATGTTTCACAAGAACCAGATGATACGCCTAGGTTTGTCTTATATAAAAATAAAAAAGGTCAGTACCTAGTATTTGGAGAATTTGAAAGCCATCAGTATGCACATGGAGGATTTAGTTTTACTAACTCGAATGGTGGATTAAAACATGTAGCATTACCGGAAGAGTTGGTAAAAGAAATATATTTCTTTAAAGATGTGGCATTCATTTCTGTTGATCTAGAACATGCAATCATGGAGATTCTTCAAGATAGATCTATAACAGCCTTAGGGGAAGGTCAAATAAAAAAAGAACAACAATTAGGTGAAACCAATTCACTAGAGAAAACAATTGCTGATAAAAACACTAGTAATGTAATAGATAACATAGAGGAAACTTTTATGTTGCAGTTTATTGCTGAAACAAAAAAGATGATGCTTGGTTATAATTTAGAGGATCTTTATAATTTCCATACTGCTGTGAAGGCCAGCGGACTTGTAATACTTGCAGGAATGAGCGGGACTGGAAAATCTCAATTGGTAAACGCATATCAGAAGGCACTCAATTTAGATTCTGATAAGTTTTTGATGGTGCCAGTTTCTCCCACATGGGCAGATGATTCGGATTTGGTAGGTTATCCAGATATTATTAATAATGTCTATCGTGCTGCAGATAGTGGATTGGTAAAATTACTCATTGAGGCTCAAAAATATCCTACAGAAACATTTTTAGTTTGCTTTGATGAAATGAATTTAGCTAAAGTGGAACATTATTTTTCTCAATTTTTGTCTGTATTAGAAATGGAAAAAGGAAAAAGACGTCTAAGATTGTATAATTCAGATTTACAAAACAAATTTTATAATGGTGCTGATTATACTCCAGAATTATTGATTGGAGACAATGTAATTTTTACTGGAACAGTAAACTTCGATGAAAGTACCCATCATTTTAGCGATAAAGTTTTAGATCGTTGCAATATGATTCAACTAAAGGTTGAGCCATTTACCAATTTATTAACGTATAATGAAAAAATTACGGACAAACCTGAGATTCATAAACCTTCTTATGATATTAATGAGTTTATTAATTATGATAAGAAAATTACTTTATCCCCAACAGAACTCGAACTTTTATGGGAATTTCATCTTCTTTTAAATAAAGTATCAGATAGTATGGGTATTGGACCACGTATTGTAAAACATATTGATCGTTATGTAAAAAATCTAAGTTCCTTAAAAGAATGTCCGATTACACGTGGAGATGCAATAGATATTCAAATTGTTCAGAGAGTTCTACCGAAACTACGTGGGTCAGAGGAAGTTATGAAATCTTTAATAGGTAGCTATGAACCTGAAATAGATGAAATTATTCATTCCCAAATTGTTGAAATTTTAACTAAATATTCATTAGTGTCTGAGTTTTCTCGTACAAGACATGAGTTACTGAATAAATCCAAGGAGCTTTCAAGACATGGATACACAATTTAGTGTGAAGTTTATTGAGAATAATAGGAAAGAGATTGTTTGTGAGTATTTTTATGAACAATCAAATCCTAACTATTTGAAAGATGCAATGACACTAATAGAGAATATGAATCTAATGATTTCTTTTGAGGCTCCAGAAGGTTATAAGTTATATATGGATGGTATTGATCATTTACCTGATTACAGAGTGTTTGATGATTTGAAAGGTAGTTTTGTAAAACCATCTACTACTCCTTATGTTTTATATGATTTTGATGCAAAAAATTCTCAATATCCTTATATACCGGGCACATACTTTTTAACAGTAGTAAGCCCTAATGGTGAAGAATATAATGCAAGACTAAACGTTTTATCAAAACAAGTTGACGAAGATCAGCATCAATTAATGGTTTCAGACATTGAACTTTTTTTGAAAGGTTTGTCAATGGACTTTTCGGAGAGACGAAGTATCTATTATCACCAAGCACTTGAACTTTTTGGGTCCAAGATGGCGGATAAATATACATATATCCTGAGTAATAAAAATAAAATCATAAACGGATTACTTACCATTTCTAAAAACCGAAGGTATACAGTAAAAAAAACATACCCTGTCGTTCACAGAGCAAAAGCAAAAAGAATCGATCATCGATCGATGAAATATTTAATTACACATCCTGAACAGCAGTCAACGATTCAAGCTCCCCAGTCTATGATTACTTATCAAACGAATGAAAATAGCTGGTTGAAGTATTTTATCTCTACAATTTTAAAATATGTAATAGAAATGAAAAAAATATGCGAAATTCAAAGAGAAGAAAAGTATATTGAATTAATAAAAGAAGTTAATGATTTACATTTTTACGTTCAACAATTTTTAAATGAAAAATGGATGCTAGGGTTAAAAAAAGAATTCTCCAATCCTGTTCCAATGGTCTTTTTAACAATAGGTAGTTATAATGTTTTTTATAAGGTTTATCGATATTTAAGAAATGAAGAAGCAGAAATATACACGGGCTCTTCTATGCAATTTCATTACAAACGTACAGATGTATTATATGAAATATGGGGTTATTTAAAGTTAATAGAGTCGCTAATGAAAACCGAAAGTTTTCTTTTAATAAAAAATTGGTTTAAGTTAAATCGAAAAAAATTAGATGATATTATCGTTCCTAAGTCTGGCGAGCACGATTTTATAGAACTGCAAAAAGAGAACATTATTTTACGGATTTATTATGATGAAATATTACCGAAAGCAAAGGAAAACGTTGGTGCTAATCGCACATTATATAATCTTAATCACAATAGACCAGATTGCAGAATAGATGTTTGGAAAGATGGTTCATACAAGGGTTCTTTAGTCATCGATTTCAAATACAGAAAAAGATATGCGCTCTGGGATGATCAACTTCTAAGTGAGGACAAAGAAGCAACGAAGGTTATGAAACAATTGGTTTCCTACGCCGAAGGAATGAAAACAAACACGCTTGTTCTAAATGGGAAATATAGTAGAGAAATAGATAGATATCCCGTATTGGAGGCATGGGCAGTCTATCCTCAAAACTATGATCAAAGCAGCCAACAATATGAATTAAATGATTATGACATCCGTTTAATCGATTTAACGCCAGGAAAAGATAGAGGTCATTTTGAAAAGTTATTGATTAAGAGAATAAATGAATTGATTGAAAGATAAATAAGACAATATATTAAAAAGATAACGTTAGGTCATGCTCTCTGTTTAAGCCTAGACTACAAAGCCAGAAACAGTTTTAAAAGGTTTCTGGCTTTTAATCTGCCCTTGTTAAAAATAATAAAAACGTGTGATTTTGCATTCTCCATGTACCTTTATATATGTAGGTGAAATAAAAATGGAATTTTTTGCGACATTAAAGCGGAACAGTATTCTGAATAGGAGGAATTAAAATGTTGAAATTCATACAAGAAATTATTAATGCAGAAGGATTAAAGGTGGGATTGGACTATGAAATCGTATCTTATCTGACAATGGATGACGATTTAGAGTTCTTTTCAATAGATGAATGGTACAAAATAGATAGTTTAAATTATTTTCAAATTGCGCGAATCAAAGAAAATCACTTTCAAGAAATGAAAAAGTTACTGAGAGATTTGGAACCATATCCACTAGACATTAGTCCGACTCCAGATGTAGAGAACCCAACATTCTACTTACTAAAAGATAAAATTAACGTATCAGTAGCCATTCTATTCGGCCTTGGTGTCGTTCAAATATTAAGAGGACAATATAAAGGTCAATTCATGCTTTACAACTCAACGAAAATGAACGAATCCGATTTAATAACAGAAGATACTTTCGACGAAATGCTCAAGCTTAAACTCTATTTTCAATACATAAGCCCAATAGGTTACCACGATCAAGGAATTGAATATTTATTAAATAATAATTGGAATAACGCCAAGTTCCTATTCTATTCCCGTCCAGATGAAGTACGAAAGAAATTTAAAGAAATTTTTGATACTACCAAACAAAGGAAAGAAGTAATTGAGGTTATAAATGCGTCAAATACCCCCGAGTGGATAAATAGTGAGCAAATGTATCAATTATTGACCTATATAAGTGGATCTTCAACAAAGTTAAAGGCAATTAAAGAGTTAAAAAAAATAGAAGGTTGTTATCAGCAAGATACAACTAAAAAGAATTCTCCTTATTTTGCACCATCAGATAAAGTGTTTACAAATTTATGGGATAATGAAAAGAATAAACGCTTTTTAAAGGCTCGCCATATTACAAATATGAGGCAGTTACTTGAACATCAAGAGAGATATTTGCAAAAATGGAGTCAAATAGGTATGCATGATAATTTAAGTGGTTTGGATGCAGATGGATATAAATATAATGAGGAAGAATGGTAAGGAAGACGTGTAAATAGTAAGTGAAGCCAGAGGATAACATTCCCCGAAATCCATTAGGTATTTCCATTCTTAATAAAAATATTTTATTTTACTATTTACAATACTAACTTTGTGTATTACACTTACATAAAGAATAAGTTAGTCATACACAAACGAAACTGAACTCAAAGGAGAGGGTATTAATGAGTTATGTAAATCTTAAAGTAATGTCAGCAACAAGTAAGGTTGTGGAAGCATTAAAAGCTCGTGGATTTTTTGTGGAAGAAGTAAATGGTGCGATTGCCTTTACAAAAGCTAGTGCAAGAGGGGATCAGGCACAGGTATCACAAATATTAAATCGACTTGGGATTCCGTTCATGGTGATGTCTGATTGTTCAGTAGAAATTTTAGTCAACAAATTGCCTGTTAGCATTTTTAATAAAATCTTCAATTTCGGTGGAGCACCGTTTCGTGTAAGATTTGAAGAGCGACATGCAACATGGAGATACTTTACTTCTAAGCGATATGGTATGAGAGTTGATGCACTGGACTTAGAGTACAATATGGCACGATTTGTGAAAGCAGCAAACTTAGCGGGGATTAAAACATTTTCAGGTTGTAATGGACATTCGAAAAATTCACCAAGATTCCAATTGTCAGGTGCATTTTATGGTGCATGGTTTAAAGTAATACAGCAAAAGTACATGAGTGATTTAAAGCTAAACTATACTTGGAAAGTTGTATATCAAGGTTTTACTCAAGCTGAACTTCGTGCGACAGATAATTTAGAGTGGAACCAATCATTGATTCATCAAGACACACTGAAAATGGCTGAAGTATTAGAGAAGTACGCAGTAGAAATTCGAAAAATGAAAAAGCTTACTTTCTCAAAACACCATTTAGAATCAAGAAAACTCGTGCAGAATGGACAATACGAACTGCTTGAATCTTGGATGTATGATCAAGCAGTGAAAACGAAATAATTAGAGGCAAATCAATTCGAAAAAGATTGATTTATTTTTTAAAAACTCTCAAGTTAGTATTTGTTATACTAGTTTATAATATCGGAAATTATATAAATTAGAGGGGGATTTAATGTGGTTGCAGAAAAATTAGTGTGGAAAATATTGAATTTTGGAAGAAACTCTATGACGACTGAACAAACTCGTGATTTGTCTGTTGGAATTTTAGCAATTAGTAAGGGGCATGCATCTAAGTTACGGTTGTTAGCTGAGAAGATGAATTTGAAAGACGTTCTGCTAAAAGAAGCCTCACAACTTCCTTTAACCGAGGAGACCAAAAACGAGTTAACAAGCTCATTAGGATTTGCAATGAACCAACTTTCTTTTGGAGAATTAACAGACTTCTTCATGTTGCATGCAGAAGCCCTAGAGGAAACATCACAAGTAACGCTAGTTGATCAACTTATTTCACATGTAAATCAAACACCAAAAGGAACGATCACTGTTCCACATCAAGTGACAGAAATTGTTTCACATTATTTCAATATGCCGGCAAACAGTACACTCCACAGCCCCGCAATGGTTTTAGGATTGGCTACAACAGATTTGATGGAATTGAACGAGGATGTCATATTCTACGGTCAAGGACTAGATAACCATTCATTTATGCTAGCAGAATTACGCTTTTACATGCGTAACATAAATGTGCAATTAGCATATGGTGACGTAATTAGTAAGCCACGGTTCACCGAAGGAAATCAACTTAAGCAATTCAATTTTATTTATATGACACCGCCATTTGGAGCTAAAATTAATGAAGAGCAAGAGAAAGCAATCGAGTCCGACTCATTTGGCCGATTTAACTACTTTGGAAAGCCATCAAAAGCAAATTTAGACTTTGGTTATGTAATTAGCGGGTTGAATGCATTAAAAGATGATGGAAAGGCAGCTTTCCTCGTCCCGACAGGTGTCTTATACCGTGGTGGAGCTGATCAAAAAATTCGTGAACGATTCCTTTATGCGGACATCATTGAAGCAGTTATTGAATTGCCGGCTGGGTTACTTGCACCGTATACAGGTATTAGTACAGCACTTGTTCTATTTAATAAGAACAAACCAGGCAACCTTCAAAAGCAAATTATGATGATTAATGCAGAAAACTTAACAGAGATAGGACCCGCACGAACAAAAGTCCTAACAGAGGCAGCAATGAAATTAATTAAACGAGGATTAACATCAGGTGAAGAAGTAGCGCAAATTAGTCGCTTAATTGCAAATTCCGATTTAAAGGATGCTCAGGTCCTACCCAGTTATTATATATTTGAAACACAGATGGATTTTAAAGAATATGGTAAGGTCAAATTTAATTTGTCTGCCTTTGATGAGTTGAACGCTGTGCCATTGAAAAAACTTGCTACCCTATATAGAGGATATAATGCGTTGCCACGTAATATCGAAGAAAATGGTCCATATGCAGTTCTGAAAATAGCGGATGTCGAAAAAGATGAAATCGATTATGACGGACTTACATATTACAAAGTAGAAGAACGTACAAAAGTCGATAATTACCGTATACAAAAAGGCGATGTCATACTTTCCATCCGTGGGCAAAGTTTGAAAATAGCAGTATTTGAGCAAGAACGTGATGACGTATTATTATCGCAAAATTTCGTAGGTATTCGTTGCGGTCGTGATTTAGATCCAGATTTTTTAAAGATGTACTTTGAATCACCAACTGTTCAATTCATCTTTAACTCAAAACTGACTGGCTCAACTGTTATGAACTTACCGATTAAAGAAGTTGAGGCTTTAGCTGTTCCAGTGTTATCAGTTGAAAAGCAATCTGAGATTGTTGAGTTATATAAAGTTCAACAAAAAGAAATTCAATTGGAAATAGAATCATTACAAACGCGTTTAAAACGGTTGAAATTAGATAGTTTTAATGAAATGGGCTTAGTGAATACTTATTCATTATATAAACAGGGGGAAGATTAAATGCAAATTCAATTAGATCAACTTAAATTAACAGGAACTTTTTACAATAGTTTGAAGTCGAAAAATAACTATGATTTAGATACACAAAAAACAATTAACAATACAGTGCGTAAATTAATGGAAGTTTCAACTACATCGAACAAACCAGGAATGCTTTTAGGAAAGATTCAATCAGGTAAAACAAGAACATTTATTGGTATAATGTCATTGGCTTTTGATAACGGTTATGATTTAGTAATTGTACTAACTAAAAACTCAAATGCATTAACAAAACAAACTTATGAACGTCTTGAAAACGAGTTTGAAGAAGTTATCGAGAATGATGAAATGGCCGTGTATGATATCATGTTTATGCCTGGAAATCTTCGGAACTATGAACTTAATAAAAAGATGGTTATTGTATTAAAAAAGGAAAAGAAAAATATGGAACGTCTTGAGAAGGCATTATTTAATACATATCCAATGTTAAGTGAACGAAAAATTCTATTTGTTGATGATGAAGCAGACTTTGCTTCAGTAGCATATGAAAATAATAAAGAAAAAAACATCATTGACTTGAAAGTAATAGCAGGGCAAATTGATCATTTACGCACTGAAATTAGGGATACATCTTACTTGCAGGTAACTGCTACACCATATTCTCTGTATCTACAACCAGAAGATATGACAGTAAATGAACATAAATTTTATCAACCTAAACGCCCTGCTTTTACTGAATTAGTTCCAGTGCATGATAAATATGTTGGTGGTGAAATGTACTTTGAAAAATCACAAATTGAAGGTCATATGGCAAGCTTTTTATATCATGAGATTGATGAAAATGAATTAGATATTTTGAAAAAAAGTGATAAAAGACGTGTAAAATCTGAGACACTTTTAACGAGTAATAGATATGAAGGTATACGCTCTGCTTTAGTCAATTTTATTGTAGGTGGGTGTATTCGTAACCTACAACGAGTTGAAAATGGGGAAAAACAAGATAAGTATGCATTTATTATGCACACAATGACTTCAAAAATAGCTCATCAATGGCAAGAGGATATTGTACTTGAGATTGAAGCTAAACTTGTAGAGGCGATGAATAATAATGATCCTATTTTTCAGGAACTGCTAGAAACAGCTTATGAAGACATCTCACGTTCCCAAGTTGAAGGAGCTTATTTCCCTGAATTTGAAGAATTATTTAACAAAGTGTGTGAGTCATTAGTGCAACAAGAATTACTAATTGAGGTTGTGAATTCAGAAAAAGATGTGAATAATCTATTAGATAAATCGGGTCAATTAAAACTTAGAACACCCCTTAATATATTTATTGGCGGCCAAATTTTAGATCGTGGTATTACAATTGGTAATTTAATTGGGTTTTATTATGGGCGAAACCCACAAAAGTTCCAGCAAGATACGGTTTTACAACACTCTCGAATGTACGGTGCTAGACCATTAGAGGATGTAGCTGTCACACGATTCTATACAACTCAAAAAATTTATAATGTGATGCATCGTATGCATGAGTTTGATACAGAATTACGAAATGCATTTGAGAAGGGTGCCAACGACGGAGAAGTGGTATTTATCCAAAAAGATCCAGAAAATCAGATTCTACCATGTAGTCCAAATAAGATTATGCTCTCAAGTGTTAATATGCTAAAGCCCTTTAAGCGATTAGTACCAGTTGGTTTCAATACACTGTCTAAAACAAAGATGGAACCTAAAATTAAGAAAATTGATGCACAGGTTGCATCTTTACTAGCAGATGCTACAGAATTCCATGAAAATGACAAGCTCTGTTTCTTAACAGATATGAGCAAATGTATTACTCTTCTAGGGGAGATTTATGAAACACTAGTGATGGAAGAAGGTTATGAGTGGGACTTAGATATGTATAAATCTTTAATTAACTACATGTCAAAAGAGAACAAAACGAGGTTTAATGGGAAGGCATGGCTAATTATTAGGGAAAATCGTGACATTGCTCGTTTTAGACGTTCTACAGGTCGTTTTGAAGATGCCCCTGATACAGCATCTGGAGCAAAGAATGAACTTAATATAGCGAAATCAATTGCATATGATTGCCCAGCACTTATTTTAACGAAACAGCAGGGGAATGAGGAAAAAGGATGGAGAGGCACACCTTTCTATTGGCCAGTGTTAGTAGCACCTGGAAATACAGTTCCAACAGTTTTTGCAAATCGTTCAATTAAATAAATACTAAATAGAAGATTTACAATTGGATATAATTAATTAAAGTGTTTTAATATATATTTTAATCATTTTTACACAGTTTTATTAGCGGTCGTTGTCAATATAGTTGTCGCATTTAGCTAGTCTAGTATTTTAAAAATACATGTTCTTATTATCTTTTAACCCCTCATTCAGTCAAAGCTACCGCGCTGCGCTTGCTGGCCTGTTGATTGGAATGGAAAGGAAGAGCGTTCTTTCCATTCCAACCAACAGAGTAAAGGGGCGATTACGGTTTAACCAAAACCTCTTTTTGAGCTCCTTCTCGCATGGGATTGAGCGCTACTTGTTCATGCGGTGCCCAGTTTCTAGTTTCGCGTGTCCATCGCTCTGGATGCTTCTCTTTAGCTGTTTCGTACACATCTTTTCGATTTTCTAGTATCGCGACGTGCGCTCCCGTATGACATTGCACGGGGGTTACATAATTGAGCCCACTGTGTAAATGAACTTCATTGTACCAATGGACGAATTGCGCGGACCACTTCCTTGCTTCCTCTAGCGTTCCAAACCCCTGATGTGGGAAGTCAGGGCGATATTTGAGCGTTCGAAACATCGCTTCTGAATATGGATTATCATTACTCACACGTGGTCTTGAAAAGGAACTTTGAATCCCCAGTTTTTCCAGTAACACGAGGAATGTCGCAGCTTTCATCGGGCTACCATTGTCGGAATGTAAGACAAGTGGTGCGCCTTTAATTTTTTCCTGGATTACGGCTTTTTGCACGAGTGCTTCCGCATATTTTGCTTCTTCTGTTTCCCATACTTCCCACCCGACTACCTTTCTACTAAACAAGTCTAGGATCAGATAGAGTCGATAAAATAAACCTTTTACAGGCCCACCAAGCCAGGTAATATCCCATGTCCATACTTGATTGGGAGCCATTGCTAGATGACTTTCTGGGATTCTTCGCTGTGGCTTTGCACTACGTCCTCGGTGATCTTGCATTTTTTCTTCTTTTAATACTCGACTCGATAGATAGTTGATTCGGAGGCCAGATAGATTCCTTTATCCGCCAGCTTCGGGACGATTTGTGTGGGCGGTAAATCCACGTACTCTGTTTGCTTTACACCGGTGATAATTTAGTCCCTTTCTTCCGGTGACAGTTTATTTTTAGGAACGGGACGTTTCGTCAGTGGACGCTGATCCACCTTCACACCACCATCCGCCACCCAGCGTTCATAGGTACGAACGCTTATATGGAGCTCCTGACAAGCCTTCGCTAATCGTGCCCCATTTTGATTGGCTTCTTGTATTAATTTAACGGCTAGTTCGCGATTTGCCGGGTCAATCATTCGTCCTCGTCGTCCCCCAAAATCGCTTGGGCCTTTTTTTTCCTTCTTCTTTGGAGATTTTCGCCACCGCTTCATTATTTGGTGGCATCATGCGCTTAATGATTTCTGCTTTTTGTTCTTCCGTATAACGTGTTCCTTTTTTTCTTGTCATCTCGATCGACCTCCGTGTAATTTACTTTATCATACCACGTCAGCCTCGTACGACATCTATCCTAACAGAGGGGGGAATTGACGGATGGATAACAAAGCAAGCTTTTTGATGCACCAATCATAATAGGTGTCGATAATGAGGATAGGGATTATGGTCTCTAATAACCCTTGTGCGAGTAGTCGTATATACTCAAAACATTTATACCCTTCTCTAATATTTTAATGTATAATTTACAGGGATTGGTGGTTTTATTAGGGTGAAGGTTATGGATAATTCAGGTTCACTTTCTTTCAGTATAAGAATGAATATATATAAAGTGCTGTTTTTATGAGATGGAAATGAAAAAAGTTTTCATACAATATTAATCATTTAAAACTTCTCTTTGGTCAAAAGAAAATCATGTTATATTGAGGGGGAATATGACTTTATTTGATAAAGGAGTAATTTTTATGATGCAACACTAATGGATGGAATATTATTCAGTTTGGTTGAGTTTTATAGATCAGTAACTACAAGTGATTGAGTAAAGTTCTATTGAGATAGAGGGAGGATATAATGGGATTAAAAGTACACCAACTGGCTTATCAATTAAAGATATCAGACTCTCAATTAATTTTTTTAATAGAGAATTTATTTATAAATAAAAAGTATGAATCTGGCACTGATTTAACAGAAAATGAATTGAAGGTTATTTATGAATGGACGAAAAAGAACAATGAATTCTCTAAACCACCATCGCCTCCTCCTAAAAAGGAAAAAGAAGATAAATCTAAAGGGTATATGGATTTTGTCGTTAAGAATACAGAGGTTATCTTGATTGATACAAGCTCATTGCTACAACAATCGAGTATAAATTTTTTGAAAAATTTGAAGGATGCATTATTAAAATATAATCAAAAAATAATTTTACCTCTTAAAGCCTATGAAGAATTACAAAAGCATCAAAAAAATATTAACAATCCAGAACTTTCTGCAAGGTCGATTGATGTGTTAAAATTCTTGGTTAAATTACAAAAACAAAATTTATTAGAGCTTTTTGGGGACGATAAACTCGATAATTTTGCAGATAATGTTTTCCAAATGCAAATTACCCGCCTGCGTGTAAATAAATCCGTTTTACTTATTACAAATGATATTAATTTAGGGAAAGATATTTTACAGTTGAATGAATCTAAATCTGTAAATGGAAAGAAAGTATTTGTACAAAAAGTGAATCGATTTGGCTATTTTCAACGAATTCGTACAGAATATGAACAAAAGGAGAAGGATGATGGCTCAAAGTCCAATAGATCGCCGAGGCATTCTATGGAAAAAAAATTTAATTTAGCAACTAAAGTAGTTTCCTACTCTAATGAAGTGATGAGTTATTCGACAAACATAGTGGAAAATACGGTTGTTTATGATGTGCGGAAACGACCTGTAAAGTTAATAAAAGAAATTGGTAAAGGTGGAGAAGGTAGCGTTTATTCCACTAGTGAATTGGGGATTGTTGCTAAAATCTATAAGAAAGAAAAAATTACAAAAGAAAAATTTGATAAATTAGAACTAATGATTAGTAACAAAATAGAATATGAGGGGGTATGTTATCCTAAAACGCTTTTGTTTAATGATAAAAATGAATTTGTTGGTTATACAATGCCACAAGCAGAAGGAAAAGAATTGCGTCACTTCTTATTCGTTCCTAAAAAAGTTTTTGAAATGCGTAATCCAGAATGGAAGCGAAAAGATTTAGTTGAGCTATGCTTAACTATTCTTGATAAAATAGTGTATTTACATAGCCGAAATATTATTTTAGGGGATATTAATCCATTTAATATATTGGTAGTTTCTTCGAAGAAAGTTTATTTTGTAGATGTTGATAGTTTTCAAGTAGAGGGATTTCCTTGTCCTGTAGGTACTGATAATTTTACCGCTCCAGAAATTCAAGGGAAGAACTATAAAGATTTTTTAAGGACATTTGGGAATGAACACTTTGCTGTTGCAACGCTAATGTTTAGCATTTTATTTTTAGGTAAGTCTCCTTACAGTCAGACTGGTGGAGAAACGAATGCGAATAATATTAGAGGTATGGACTTTCCTTACACTTTTAAGGAAGAACGTGCGGATAATACACCTAAAGGACAATGGAGATATATTTGGAGCAATCTATCATACAGTACGAAAAAAGCGTTTTACGAGACGTTTCAAAAAGGAGAGCTACATTCCGAGGAAAAAACAAGACTGACTGCAACTGATTGGCAAAAGGTAATGAGAAAATATTATCAGGAATTAAACTCTGGAAAGTTAATCGAACAAGATGAGATTGCGAATGAAATTTATCCGAACCGCTTTAAAGTAATTGGTGATGCAAAAGATAAATTAAAAGAATGTAAAATTTGTCGACAGTCGTTTTACAAAGGAACCTTAAATCAGGGCATTTGCCGCAGTTGTTTAAATAAAGGGGAAGAATATTATTGTGCGCGCTGTGATAAGGAACTAGTATTTACAAATTTCGAGAAACATGTTCGAAATTTAAATAATCGTTTTAAATATTGTCGGGATTGTAATTCGTATATGAATAGTACATTTAAACGTATTACATGTACTTCATGCTATGTTGAATTTTCATTAACATACAAGGATAAAGAATTTACGATAATAAAGGCTATGATTATCCGAAGCGTTGTCAATGTTGTCGTAAAAATAACCAAAATGGATATACGTTTAATAAGCCGACGTTTACTCCACCACCATATACTGTACCAAAAAGTTCGACACCATCAACCCCTAAAAAATCAACTTGGTGCTTCTTAACGACAGTAGCTTGTGAGTACTATGATTTACCAGATAATTGTCATGAACTTGTAACGTTGCGAAGTTATCGAGACCAATGGCTAGCGAAGCAACCAGATGGAGAAACACTAATCGCACATTATTATGATATTGCACCAACAATTGTTGAAAAGTTAAAATTGAGTGTAAGATACGCTGAAATTTGTGAATGGTTAATGCATGAGGTAATAGAGCCATGTATAAGACTAATTGAGCGTAATGAAATGGAACCGTGTAAGCGACTGTACATGGATATGATAGAAACATTACAACTACTTATAGGAGATGATATTCAATGGAAAAAAATCAATTAATGCGCATGGAAGATTTATTAGATAATCCTTCTCCAAGAATTCCAATTTGCTTATGTTTAGATACAAGTTCTTCAATGTTACGTGTTGTTGGTGGAACAACAATCGATACAGGTCGCAAAGTTTACCAGGATGGTAAGCAATGGAATATTGTAGAAGGTGGTATTTCAGCATTACAAGAGCTTCAAGAGGGAGTCAACCATTTCTATGAAGCGATTGCAGAAGATGAAGTTGCACGTTTTGGTGCTGAAATTTGTGTTGTTACATTTGATTCAAGTGTTCGTACATTAACAGACTATGCGACAATTGATGTGCAACCAGCCCCCCCAGAATTAGAGGCGGATGGTATTACGCAACTAGGTGAAGGTGTTAACTTAGCACTAGATTTATTAGAAGAACGAAAAAATGAATATAAAGAAGCAGGGGTAGATTATTTTCAGCCTTGGCTTGTTCTGATGACAGATGGAGAGCCAAATGGAGATGATTATGAGTTGCAACGAGCAATTAATCGTGCAACGGAATTAGTAAATAACCGTAAGCTTACTGTATTTCCAATTGGTATTGGTAATGAAGCAGATATGGATGTTTTAGCAAGTTTCTCCCCAACAAGACCACCACTACGATTGAAAGGAACGAACTTTAAAGAATTCTTCGAATGGTTAAGCCAATCTGTATCAACGGTTTCACAATCAATGCCTGGTGATAAAATTCAACTTAATGTTGAGGGAATTAAAACTTGGGGAGAAATTTAATTTTTTGGGGGGCACACTATGTGGAAAATGATTGGTACTGCGGTTCAAGGTAGAAGCCATTTAAAACATGATATTCCTGTTCAAGATAAAGTGTTTCACTTAAGTGACAAGGTGAATGTGATCGCTCTTGCAGATGGTGCTGGGAGTGCGAAATTATCTCATTTTGGTGCGCAAACGGTTGTTGAAACGATTTGTCATGCATTAAATGAGCATTTTGATTATTTGTTTGCTTTAGAGCAAATTACAGATGCACAAACTTTTATTATTGAGCAATTATTAGATGTGTTACATCAGCTTGCCGATTTTCATAATGAAGAAGTGAATGAGTTTGCTTCAACTTTATTATGTGTAGCGATTAAAAATGAAAAAGTGTTGATTTTCCATCTAGGAGATGGCGAGATTGGCGCGATGAAGGATGGAGAGTTGGTATCCATTTCTTCAGCTTCAAATGGCGAATATGCGAATGCAACTTATTTTGTGACGTCTTCGCAAGCATCTAGTCGCTTGAAAATTTTTAAAAGTAGTAATAGCAAAAAGTTTACCTCGTACTTTTTACTTTCTGACGGAACGGCAGCGAGTTTTTATTCCAAACAACAAAATAAATTTTCGGATATTATAAAGAAGATTTGCTTACAGTCAAAATTTACGTCTGAAACAGAGATGAATGCGATGCTTGAAGAAAGCTTCGAACAATTTGTAAAGCAAAGAACATCTGATGATTGCTCGTTTGTTGCAATGACTGCAGTAAATAATAATGAGAATGTCTATATCAGCTTAAGTGAAGAGGAGCGAAAGTATTTACTTTCATCTTTTTCGGAGCTAAAGCATTGTTCGATAAAAAAGCTAGATAGCATTGTTTTTCATTTAGCTAAGCCGCTTACTTTAAAGCAACTAGGAAAAATAATGTACATAAAACCAAAATATATAAAGCAAGCTATAAACCTATTGAAGTCACTAGGAATAGTTGTGCTAAAAAAACAAAAGTATCATTTAACTTTCGAGGGTACATATGATGAGTATAACAAGTAAAAAAATAACTAATCCAAGGTTCCAGCATATTCAATTACTAGGTACGGTAGTACAAATAACTTTAAATGATGTCAAAGTATATATAATTGGAAGTGAAGTATTCCATTTTAAATATGGTGAACAAATCATTACTGTTGAATTTAATAAAACCGATAATTATTTCATGAAAGTGAATATGCATCTTGATAATATAGAGTTTGAAGTTACAAACATTCGAACTCTGACAGATTGTTTACGACTTGTTGAACAGCTACGTGTAAGTAATTATTGGGAAAATGAACAAATGCAACTTTATATTTTTATGTTTTTACGTGTTTTAGTTGCAACGATAACAGCTCAAAAATCATGGGGATATAAATTAAGTGAATTTATAGTATTTAAAGAGGAATATTGGATTGAAAGTCAAAAAAAGCTATCTAAACTGATGCTCGGAGTTTTTGAAGCAACAAATATTCCAACATCAGGATTTGTTGTAACGAAAAGAGCAGAATATTTATTAATGCTGGGTCTTAATCCAAAAGAACAATATTCTACAAGTCAGATACGACAAACTTGTAGACCACTCTTGAAGCTTATTCATCCTGATGCTCCATTAGGGAATACGGAACTATTCAAATGTATAAATGAAGCCCAACAGTATCTGAAATAATATGCTTGTTTAAGAGACTACAGTATTTTGTTTGCTGCGCTACGATAAACACTGAGAAGTGTGATGTTTATAGAATAGAAAGGAAGCAGCTATTATAGCTGCTTTCTTTTCAATTCATCTAATGTTCTCCCGCTTTTATCTTTCCAATCTGTCCAACCGTTTGAAGCACTTTGCAGTACAAAGCTAGAAGCAGCGGATGGAGTTTTAAATGGTTGATCCTTTAGAAATATATACCTGTCGTTTTCTTTTCCCAATACTCCGTCATTTAAAAGTTGTTGAATCATTTCATTATCTTATCTAATCTTGATTCAAATCCAGGAGATGATTCACTAGACATTTTAGAACCTTGATATACTATAAAACCGTCTTCTGTCCATTTACCAAAAGCTTCTGAATCACGACGAGAACAGTAAAATAGTTCGTCCGTCATTAGTCTCAAGTGTTCTATCCTTTTGAGTACCTCTATAACTCTCAAATAGGGGATATCCGACTGTACCCAGCAACAGACTAATGGTTTCAAAGATATCAAATAAGTCTTCCCTTCTCCATTCTGGAATAAAAGGATTTGTAGGGATGGTTTGATTAATAGCATTTCGGCCAGCAACCATCGCTTCAGTAAAAGCCAAATGCTCTAAAAGTTTCACGTCCGATTTTGTGAATGAATTTTGACTATTGTTGGTCACGACTAGTACCGCAACATCCCAAAAGTCTTTTCCTACATTATGTTGTTTTAATCTATCGTAACCAACTTCGGCTTCCCCTATGTATGCCTCGGTTCTAGTATCTTCATCATTGTTACCGAATAAAAAATAAAGTGCGACATTTTGAACTTCTGGTCTATTTTTTACCGTACTTAATAAACTACGTGGTATTAAAATAGCTTGAACAGTTCTATTCGTTACTTCTACAAATTTAACTCCTCCTGGATTTCCATCGGGAAGAAAAATTTGAATTGTTTTTGCTCTACTTCTTTTCATTGTCGTGCCTCCTAATCCAGTCATTTTAGTGTTTGTAAAATTCTGTTGTTAACTGCGAGCAACAGATGAATTAGAAGTAGGACAAGCTAGTTCTGTTAATACTTTCTCTGCTTTTTTCTCAAAATACCAATGCAATCTAAACCCACAAATCTCCTTCGTCCATTCAAAAACAATCTTATTAAGAGATTCCACAACATCAAAATTCAAAGAAAACTCTCCATCTACAAAAGCATTCTTCCCCTTTGATGATCTACTCCACTTGGTCATAGGCATCCGCTCAATAAGAGAAGCAACCTTTTTCAAATCAGTATCAATGACATCAACCTTCCGTCTGTATTCCTTAGCAGTTAAGTACTCAATAAAGAAGGGAGCAACTTCCTCCGCTTTCACTGGTTCAAACCAATAATCTTCACCCCGAGACAGCATATATTTCAGCAACACCATTTTATAGCTTTTCGTCATAGCTGTTTTTTCAACTTCTTCGATCCAATCCTTATACAAATCAAAAGCTTCTACTTCCTGAACATTCAATTCTCCAGCCTCTTTCAACATTCCCACATAGGAACCAAATTCCTTTCTGACATTGGAAGCGATGATTCCTGATTTCAAATGATAGTCGAGGTAGGTTGGTCGTGTTCCCATTTCTTCTTTCAATCTGAAGTATTCATAAATAATTCGCTGTTTATGGGACGCTGCTTTCCTAGCTATTTCTTTCATTAAGTCGATAATTTCTGTCTCTAGATGAAATGTACAGATACTAGGTAAGGTAGTTTGAATTGTTTTTAAGGCGACTTTTTCAGTTGAATCTGGAGTGAATACTGTTAGTTTCGTATCTGCATTTCGATAGTTACCAATTAAGTCAATGATGACGCAGTGTGATTTCCCTTCAGCTAGTCGCAATCCTCGTCCAATTTGTTGCGTGAATACTGCAATCGATTCAGTAGGACGTGCAAATAGGAGGGTGTCGACAGTCGGAATGTCTACTCCTTCATTGAATAGATCTACAGTAAAGATGATATCGAGTTGGCCGGATTCTAAACGTTTTCTAGCATTCATTCGTTCATTTCTTGGTGTAGTTCCACTCAAAGCTATAGAACGATAGCCAGCATTTGCAAAGTAATTACTTAGAAAGTTAGCTTGTCTTACAGTGGAACAGAAGCCGATTGTTCTTGTTTGTTTCCGCTCTATCCAAGCTTGTAATATTTTCTCGGCCATTTCTTCTCTTAATTGAACACGAGATAATTCTTCTTCGTCGTAGCCAGTCCCAATCCAACGAATTTGCGAGTAATCAGTGTCATCATAGATTCCATAATAGTGGAAGGGAGCAAGCCAGTTCCGTTGAATAGCATCGATAAAGTGAATGCGGATTGCTACATTTCCATCACAGATGCTAAAGACGTCTTTGTTATCTAAACGGTCAGGTGTTGCGGTAATACCTAATAGAAAATTAGGAGTAAAATAGTCTATTACTCGTTCATAGCTTGGAGCAGCTGCATGATGAAACTCATCAATTACTATTAGATCAAAGGCTTCTGAGTTAAATTGCTCTAAGTGATATTTTTGAGAAAGCGTATGAATAGATGCAAAAACAAAGTCGGCATCCTTATTTTTCTCAATAGCATTGTATAGGCCTGCTGTTTTAGTAGGGTGCACATGCAGGAAAGAAGCTTTGGCTTGGTTTAGTATTTCTTCTCGGTGCGCAACAAATAATACTCGTTTAAATTGCTCAGCGAAAAAAGCTGCTAAATAGGTCTTACCAAGCCCAGTCGCTAGAACGACGAGTGCTTTGTCATATTCATCTTGCATTGTTTCCTGCAATGCCTCTAACGCCAAAACCTGTGCTGGACGTGGAGTGAGCTTGGTCGTTTCTGTAATGTAGGGTTCTGCTTGTTCATGGATAGTAGATTCGGAAGAAGTAGGACCAAACATCACTTCCTGTTCCTCTGATTCAGACCATTTCTCACTTAATGGAACTGTTAGGTTTGCCGTTTTATAGGCGTTAGCATAGGATTCAAGTGTTTCTTTATTCAACGGAATGGTATTTTTCGCATAAAACAGCTTCATAAATTCATCCGTTGCTTCCTCGAACACAGTGCCGCTCACTTCTGCAGGTGCGTATAGATTCCATTCAATACCTCTTTGCAGTGCAGAAGCAGATAGGTTGGACGACCCTACGATTAAATGGTTGTTTATTTCTGAGCGGAACAAATAAGCCTTCGGGTGGAAGGAGATACCGCTGCTTTTATGTAATCGGATTTCTGCCCCAGGTAGCTCTTGTAGTAGCAATTCTAATGCTTGGGGTTGCGTGATATATAAGTAATCACCGACTAATATTTTTAGTTCTGTATTTCTATTTAGTGCTTCCTTTAATGTAGGAAGCACTAGCTTAACGCCAGAATTCATAGCAAAAGCAGTTACCCAGTAAATACTTGTTGCATCGGCGGAAAGCTTGGTTAAGTCCTGAATGAGATTCGACGTAATAAGCCGTAACTTATTCATCCTCAACCTCTATCAAATAAATCCCTTCCTCAAATCCACCACGCTTTTCTTTCTTAGCAATGCGGATTCTCTCTAAATCTCCATAAGTTGCCTCATGAATAGGAAGTGCTGCATGAATTAGTTCCAAAATGTCGGCTAGTTCCTCTAGTGCATCTTGGTTATTCGCCGTTTCTTGGAATTCCTGTACTTCTTCATAAAGCTTTCTCTTTATTTCCGTTAAGTGTTCGGAAGGATCGAGTGTGCGGGTAGTGAATTTGCTACCTGATTTTTCGATGACTTGTGGTATTAGATCGCGTACTAGTTTATTGTAAACTGGCATTGGACATCCTCCTTTTTCTATTATTATAGAGAAAATTAGGATTATTTGAAAGGAGAGCTCTGTGCAAGCTGTTTGTTATATTTAATACAGAAAAAATTGCATATCTTGTATAATGTAGGTACTAATCCAAAGGGGTGTTTTCATGCAGATCCAACGTGGGCAAAAGGTTAAATTAGAAAATGTAACGCAACTAGAATGTTTTGTGCGGTGGTCGACACCGAAAAAGCAATTGGAGCTCGATATTTCTTCTTTCTTATTGAAGGCTGACAATCGCTGTGAGAAAGATGAACACTTTATCTTTTATGGACAACCAAATAGTCCAGATCAATCAGTTAGTTATGCAAAACAAACACCTTTAGATGGTTCGATTTTTGTTCAATTGAATGCAGTGCCAGAAACAATTGAAAAAATAGCTATTTCCTTGTCTGTTCATGAAGGGGACGCACAAAATTTACGTTTTCAGGAAGTAGACAAATTAGAGCTTCTTATAAGAGACGCTGGTACAGGGGCTACTCTATACACTTATGCTTTTGGTGATGATTTACGACAAGAGACGGCAATCGTTGTCGGGGAGCTGTATAGGCATCAAGGACAGTGGAAGTTTAGTGTAATTAGTAGTGGATTTAATGGGGGATTGGAGGCATTATGCTTAAACTATGGTTTAGAGATGGAAGATAGCACGAGTGATATACAAAATGATGTTATTCCTCCTGTAGAAGCACCGATTGAAGAAAAGCCAAAGCCAAACCTTCAGAAAATGAATATAAATTTGAAGAAAAAGGAATCCGTATCAATCGCTAAGTCCAATAAAATTGTGGCGACTTTAGAGTGGGCGAAAGCTAAAAAAGACTTAGATTTATATTGCTTTTATGTATTGAAGAACGGTAAAAGCGGGAAAGTTTACTATCGTTCGATGGGCAATGCTAGTAGTGAGCCATATATTACGTTAGATGGAGACAGTAGGGCGGCTGGGAAAGAAACCATTGTGATTCATGATCCTTCCAAGTTAAAATATGTGTTGTTTGCATCTTATAGTGCAGTTAGCAATGGTTTTGGCAGTTTTAAAAGTATGAAGGCACAGGCTGTTGTGGACAATCAAATGGGTCAACGGATAACTAGTCCATTATATGAGAAAAATCATTTTGCCTATTGGGTGGCGATTGCGCATATTGATTTTACAGATGCTAATAATATTAGCGTCAGTCACGTAGAGCGGTATTCAAAATCTGGTTCCGAACGCTCGCCTGAGCTATATGCAGATGGCTTATTTGAGATGGACCGGGGAGTAATTGAGTTCAAATAATATTTTAATAACCTAATAGAAATATAAAAGCTGGTAGAATGAATGCTCCTTGAGCACTTGTTCTATCAGCTTTTTTACCTGGTTTAAGTAAAAAACATTTTTGTTTTATTGATAAATGCATGGATGGCCGGTGAAACATAGCGGTTTTTTAAATAAGTCAAATAGACAGTTCTTTCTAGGGAAGGTGAATCGATGCGCTTTTTTACAAGTGTACGATCTGGTAGAGCCTGTAGATAGTTTTCGGGAATTAGCGAGATGCCGAGCCCTTCTCGGACTAGGCTTAATGCTGTTTCAAAACGCTCAATCTCATATTTTATCGTAGGAATTACGCTTTCATTTTCAAAGGCATTCAACACATCTTCTCTCGTTTGAAACCCCTCACTGCTTATAATAAAGGGCTCTCCTATTAGGTCTTTAAATGTAATGGTTGCATTATTTGTTAACGGATTGCTTTCATGAAGTACTAATACTAGTTTTTCATGATATAAGGGAATTGTTTCGATATCATCCTCTTGTATAAATTGGTTAGTGATAATGGCATGTGTCTTGTAATTTCGTAACGAATTTTTTACATCATTTCCACTTAGTACTTCGGTTAGTTTGATGCGCATATTCGGAAAATCATCATTGTATTGAAGAATCACTTTGGGAATCCAATGCTTTACCGATTCAATCATGCCGAGCTGTATCTCTCCGCTTCCTATGTTCTTAACATCCTCCATCTCTTTTTTAACGCTCTCCATCTCCAATAAAAGACGAGATGCCTTTTTATATAAAATAGTTCCAGCTTCCGTTAACTCAATATTCCTCGTATTTCGATCAAGAATTTGAAAACCTAATTCACTCTCTAAGCTTTTTACCGCATTACTTAGTGACGGCTGCGAAATATGTAGTTTTTCCGCCGCTTTAGAAAAGCTCCTATGATCCACTATTGAGACAAAATAATTAAGTTGTTTTAAATCCATCTAGAACACCTCCATTATTTATAGTTACAAGCTATATATTTATAGTAATTATATATTAGAATTTATAAATAAGTTAATTTATAATTGATAAAAATGTAAATTCTTCAGTTTAAGAAAGGATGGATAGATTTGCTAAAAAAAGTGAAGAAGGATATTTGGTCGGGACGTACAGATCATCTGGAAGATAGAACAAGTTTCCGGTATCACCAAGTTATTGAGCTTGAAAAAATGGAAGCGCTTCAATCTTTAGAAAAGACCTGTGTAATTATAGGTTTTGAAAGTGAAGAAGGAGTTCGTAGAAACAAAGGGCAGCTAGGAGCGGCAAAAGCACCGGATGCATTACGATCCGAACTAGCTAAGCTACCATGGAGGCTAACTGCAGATAAACATCTAGCGGATATAGGGACAATTGAGTGTGTTGGAAATGATCTAGAAAAAGCTCAACAACAGTTAGGGGAAGCAGTAAATAGTGTGCTGAGTAAAAAAATGATTCCAATTATTCTTGGGGGCGGACATGAAACCGCTTACGGACATTATCTCGGGGTTCGAGAAAATATTGGGAAAGAAGCGAAGCTAGGAATTATCAATATTGACGCTCACTTCGATTTGCGACCATACGATGAACAGACTTCTTCGGGTACGATGTTCAGACAGATACTGGAACAGGATGAGAAGAGTAGTTATTTCGTGCTTGGTATTCAGCGCTACGGAAACACACAAGAATTATACAACAGGGCAGATGAACTAAACGTCCAATATATTTTAGAAGAGGATATGCACGATGGTCAGATGACCCAAGTGAAAACAGAGATAGAGAAGTTCATCCAAGAATATGATTGGATCATGCTTACATTATGTACGGATGTGCTAAATGCTGCATTTGCACCTGGTGTAAGTGCTCCATCACCATTTGGCTTGGATCCCTCCATTGTTCGTGCCATTATCAAAACGGTAACTTCCCATGAAAAAGCATTGTCTTTTGATATTTCGGAAGTAAATCCAATTTTGGATGAAAATAATCGAACCGTAAAGCTTGGAGCATATTTGACAAATGAAGCAATTACATCATTTTTAGGAGGAAGAAAGTATGACACTAGCACTTGATCAAACAACCACAATCTTTCTTTCCATCGCATTATTGGTTTTAGGTACATACCTAGTGAAGAAGGTTGGATTCTTAAATAAGTTCTGTATTCCCGCTCCCGTAGTAGGAGGATTATTATTTGCATTGCTCGCTACAATAGCCAAATCTCTTGATTTGTTTGAAATTACATTAGATACATCGTTACAGGGATTGTTCATGCTTACCTTTTTTACTACAGTTGGCCTGGGCGCAAGTTTTAAGCTTGTAAAATTGGGTGGTAAGCTACTCGTCATTTACTGGCTGGCTTGTGGATTTTTAGCGCTTGCACAAAACACGATCGGTGTGTCTATGGCATATTTATTTGACCTTCATCCTTTAATAGGGATGATGGCTGGAGCTGTTTCCATGGAAGGTGGGCACGGTGCAGCAACTGCCTTTGGACAAACAGTTGAAGACTTGGGTATTAATTCGGCACTATCTATCGGTGTAGCAGCTGCTACGTTTGGGCTTGTTGCAGGGGGACTTATTGGAGGACCGGTTGTTAAATATTTAATAACAAAGTATGATTTGAAATCAACGGAAACGGATGAAGTTACAGAGGTTGATATTGAAGAGGAAGGGAAAGCAATTACAACGAATACCTTTTTCACTCAACTACTCCTCATAACTTTCTGTATGGCCCTTGGAACTTACTTAGGAGGTTTGTTCTCCTCTGCAACAGGATTTGTTCTCCCAGGATACGTGGGGGCTATGTTCGTAGCGGTTATCGTGAGAAATATTGTAGATAAATTTAACCCTAAAACAGTAGATATGAAAAGTATCGGCTTAGTAAGTGACATTTCTTTAGGCATCTTCTTATCCATGGCATTAATGAGCATTAAGCTTTGGGAAATAGCAGATTTGGCGCTTCCATTAATCGCAATTGTTGTGGTCCAAGTTATTTTTATCGTTCTTTTTGGCATCCTTGTGCTGTTCCGTCTATTAGGAAAAAATTACGATGCGGCTGTAATGGTAGCTGGTTTTACGGGCCATGGTTTAGGTGCAACGCCAAATGCAATGGCAAATATGGCTGCAGTAACAGAAAGATTTGGACCATCGAAAAAAGCATATTTAGTAGTACCAATTGTTGGTGCATTCCTCATCGATGTTTTTGCAATGCCTATAATTATTGCGACAATTAACTTATTCCAATAACTAATATATCCCTTGATCTTGTAAGTTGGTGAAGGGATTTATTATCGTCTCTTTGTAAGCATTTCACTCTGAACGAGTAGTGGATAGGCAAACAAATCATCTTTTGATTAGTCATAGATATAGTTAAAAGAACCTGTGTCAGGCTCAAATGTCCCCTAATTCTTGGCTTGCAAATTGTGCAGGTTGAATAAAATGGTGGACAAATATAAAAAGCCGTTGTATACTTAGGACAATAATTAAATTGCTTACAGAAACAATGAATTCACATATTACAAAAAGTAATCGTGTTTGTTCGGTACTTTTTGTAATATGTGAATTTTTTTATTCAATATAATTTTTGGAGGTCATCTAAATGACACAAGGTACAGTAAAATGGTTTAACGCAGAAAAAGGTTTTGGATTTATCGAAGTTGAAGGTGGAAACGACGTATTCGCTCACTTCTCAGCTATCCAAGGCGAAGGTTTCAAATCACTTGACGAAGGTCAAAAAGTGGAATTTGATATCGAAGACGGTCAACGTGGACCACAAGCAGTTAACATCGTAAAACTTTAATTCTTAGGAATTAAATCAAAAAAGAGACACTCTTAATGGGTGTCTCTTTTTTATATTAAATATGGATGGACAAAGTTTCACCTATGTAAACAAAGTGATACCATAAGGATAAATAGATCTATCAGATTGGAAGGATTCCATATGAGCAATACACATATATTTTCTAAGCGGGAAGAGATTGCGAATGCAATTATTCATGGAATTGGAGCACTATTAAGTATTGCGGCTCTTGTCATTTTGATTGTATCTTCTGTTACACGAGGGACGGCATGGCATGTGGTCAGTTTTACGTTATTTGGAGCGACGATGGTTCTGTTATATGCTTCATCCACACTCGTTCATGGATTTCCGGCGGGGCGAGCGAAAGATTTCTTTGAGATCATGGATCATTCTGCTATTTACTTTTTTATAGCAGGGACCTACACTCCTTTTTTATTTATTGCGGTGAAAGGGACACTTGGCTGGACTTTGTTTGGAATTGTATGGGGGCTTGCGATTGCAGGTACGGTGTTTAAAGCATTTTTTGTGAAGCGCTTTTTGCACACATCGACGTTATTGTATGTGGTCATGGGCTGGCTGATGGTATTTGCATGGAAACCACTTTTAGCAAACGTCTCGACTGAAGGGCTTATTTATCTTGCTATAGGTGGTGTACTCTACACAGTAGGGGCCGTTTTTTATGTGTGGCGCGGATTTACTTATCATCACGCCGTATGGCATGTTTTTGTACTAGCAGCATCCATATTGCATTTCTTTGCAGTGATGACTTTATTGGCGTAAACTTAGTAATACAATGAGTGTGTGGAAGGAGATTTTATTAATATGATAAAAACAACTGTATTTGAACAATTAAAACGTGCGATGAAAGAGAAGGATGTATTAGCAAAAGGAGTATTAACACTTTTAAAATCAGCACTGGATAGCGCCGAAAAAGAAAAAGGTTCGAGCCTTTCACCGGAAGAAGAAATTGCTATTGTGAATCGCGAAGTGAAACAAACGAACCAAGCTTTAGAAGGAGCTCAAAATGCAAATCGAGAAGACTTAATAGAAAAAGAGGAAGCAAAACTAGTACTACTAAAAAGCTTCTTACCAAAACAATTAAGCGAAGAAGAAGTTGCTGCGTTATTAACTGAGGCTGGAATCGTAAAAGGTATGAATATGGGCGATGCAATGAAAATTGCAAAACCATTACTTACTGGAAAAGCAGATGGGTCAACTATGTCTAAAGTTGTGAAAAGTTTAATATAACTAGGTTCGCTTCTTTTTGTATTTAGTATAAAGTAATCTGTCTATTATTGAACTTCATTAGAATTCTGTATATAATGAAATTAGAATCATACAATAAAAAAGACTGGATACGCTAATATCCAGCCTCACAACTGCTGACCGCAGAAAGAGCGGTTGGTCCGGGTTGACAAAGAATAATCGTCCACGCCTACCATCGGGGGACGGTTATTTCTTTTTTACAAAGAAAATGATTAATGTGACCACGATCGTAAAAGCAGCTAACATTACAGCACATAACTGTATTAGCAAACTTAAAGTTTCATAAGTCGACACCATAGATCACCTCCTTTAACAGAAGTGACCAACCGCCCACCCTACTATGCAATTGTGTCTTTATTATATCACGAGTACAGAATAGATGTTCTTTTTTGTGATGATTATTAATTAAATCATCCAAAAATAGAAAGTGACTTCTTTTCCTTTTTCATCAATCAAATATTGCCTAAAGCATCCCTTTAACATAGAATAACATTTATTAGGAACATCCCCTTGCCTAAGGAGGATTGTTCCTTTTTTATATTCTTTCATGCTGCTCCTCTTTCTTTTCCCGCGCTCTTTTATCCTACTGCAAACTATAGAGCAAAATTAGATTCAATTTCCATTTTTATTGAAACAAATATAGTTTACATACGTATAGAGATTAATGGTATTAAAGGAGGTCTATTGATGTTTCAAAAAATTATCCCAATTACATTACTCGCATTACTTGTTTCAGGTTGTAGCGATAGTGATGGAGCAGAGGTTACGAAGCAGGTCAAGGAGACAGCGGTAGTAGAAAAACAAACTGTGGAGAAAACTGGTCCGGACCTTAGTACAATCAACCAACTAGTAATTCCTACAACGTTAGAAGAGTGGAAGAATGTGGAGCCTGGAGTGTTCACACTTGACTACACTTTAGAGCATGAAACTTCTAGCTGGCCACAGGAAACTAGGGAGCTAAACGCAGAGGAAAAGAATGAGCTGGAAAGTGCAATATCAGCAGCTGATGATACTGATACAATGTTCAAGGCTTTACGTTATTATTTCGGAAGTAAAGTATATAATGATTTGCTGGATCAGCAGATTAACTATGCGGCAGTTATGAACGAGCCATACTTACCGACGCCGACAAAGGAGTTTGGTGCTGATGAGAACGGTGAGGCAGTACCGACAAAAGCGTTTCTATTGTTAGATGCTAGTTCAAGCATGTTACTTCCTGTAGACGGAAAACAAAAAATGGGAATTGCTAAAATTGCGGTGAAGCGATTTGCGAAAACACTTGGAGAGCAAAACGAAGTATCACTCTATGTCTATGGACACGCTGGTACCCAGGAAAACAAGGATAAAGAGTTATCATGCACGAAAATAGATGAAGTATATCCCCTACAAAACTATAACGAAGAAAAATTCGATAGTACGGTAGATGAGGTAACTGCCAAAGGGTGGACGCCACTTGCTGCCGCTATTCAGGCGGCTCATGAAGCTAGCAAGAATGTAGAGGGACCAATAACGGTTTATATCGTTAGCGATGGAGCAGAAACTTGTGATGGAGACCCGGTTAAAGCGGCAGAAGAATTTGCAAAGGATAACGAAAATCGTAAAGTCAATATTATTGGATTTAATGTGGATCAAAAAGGAGAAGACCAGTTAAAGGCGGTAGCTGAAGCAGGGAATGGAGAGTATATTTCTGCTGATAACAGTGAAGAATTAAATAATAGTATTGCAGAAAAGTGGGTTATTCCGAGTATGTTAGATACATTTTATATTCGGCTATCAGGACCAAATGGTTTTACAGTTTCCAATGCAAAATATTCGATAGGACAGGTGTCCATGAAAATTAGTAATGCCGTCAACATAGAAAGTAGCCGTTTTAGGGAAATGATTAAAGTTTTATTATCGGAAGAGCTGATTACCCCAGAGCAGGAAGAGGAGCTTACTGAAAAGGTCAAACAGCATGCAGATCAACTAAAGGCTATCAACACACAACTAAGAGAGGAAAAAAACAAAGAGGTCGATGATGAATATGAACGCATACATCAAAACATTGACGCTTGGGCGCAGGAAATAGAAAAAATTAGAGCAGAGCAATAAAGTGAAACTTCAATCAGTGGGGGGGTTCTTCCCCCTACTGATTGTTAGTTAAACCAATCGGGCTTTTTCGGGCAGTTGATCTCCCACTTATCTTTTCGCTTTTCTTCAATCTTGAAGTGGGAGTCTTACTGCCCGTTAATGCGGGATAAATAAATCCCTATGTTGCATACTATCGTTGAATAGTGTGTAGCATAGGGATTTTTTATGTGGCAGATTGTTGGAAGATTCTAGCCAACTTCTGTAGTATTAAATAGAGAAAACATATTGGCCTTCTCAGGATTGGCTAAAAAGGAGTTAAAATAATGAAGCAAAAATACGAAAAGATCTTTGAAAAATTTACTTTCCCATCTGGAGTAGAAGTAAAAAATCGAATAATGATTGCTCCGATGACGAACTATTCGTCCGAAGAAAGTGGGGAAGTTTCAGAAAGAGAACTAGCCTATTATAAAGAACGATCTGGTGGGGTAGGAACTTTCATCACTGCCTGTGCGTATGTGAGTAAGGTTGGCAAAGGGTTTCCCGGACAATTTAGTATAGATGATGATAAATTCCTTCTAGGATTGAAAAAATTAGCACAGACTATTCAGTCGAACGGCACAAAAGCGATTATCCAGATTTATCATGGAGGCAGACAGTCGCCACCACAATTACTGCCAGACCAGCAACCTGTTTCAGCGAGTGCTATTGCTGCGGAAAATAAAGGGGCAATCGTGCCGAGAGAAATGACAGAGGATGAAATAAATCATACAATCGAAGCTTTTGGTGAGGCAACAAGAAGAGCTATTGAAGCGGGTTTTGATGGAGTTGAAATCCATGGAGCAAATACGTATTTATTGCAGCAATTCTTCTCACCCCATTCAAATAGAAGAGAAGATGGGTGGGGCGGATCCCTTGAAAAACGAATGAAGTTTCCTTTAGCTATTGTAAATTCTGTACAAAAAGCAGTTAAGGAACACGCAAGCGCACCATTTATCGTTGGTTACCGAATATCTCCAGAAGAAGGCAGCAACCCAGGGATTCAATTGGATGACACCCTTCAATTTGTAGATAAGCTGGCAGATCAAGGACTAGACTATTTACATGTGTCTGTTAATCATTTCTGGAATGGCTCCTTCCGAGAAAAAGATAAAACCCAGTCAAGAATTATTAAGATACATGAAAAAATAGGAGACCGTGTTCCTGTAGTTGGAGTAGGTTCTTTGCATACACCGGATGAAGTGGTAGAAGCACTTGAAACTGGTGTCCCATTCATTGCGTTAGGTCGAGAGTTACTAATGGAGCCGAAGTGGATCGAGAAAGTCCAGGCAGGTGAGGAAGATCAAATACGTACAACGCTTTCTAGAAAAGCTCAAGAAGAATTAGTCATTCCAGATCCATTGTGGGACAGACTGATGAATGTAAAAGGCTGGTTGCCGGTAGAAGATTAAAAAACGCAAGGGATTCGTAATTTAGCGCTATCTAATTTATCATGGTAATATCGAGGCAACGAATTATCAGGAAGATTTGAAGAAAGAGGCTAAAATCTATGGAGTGTAGAGTGATTGGTATGTGGGGAGGATTTCCTAAAAAGAATGGTCCTTGTTCAGGATACTTAATACAGCATGAGGACTTTTCATTGTTAATTGACTGTGGCAGCGGTGTTTTAACGGAATTACAAAATTATACTGATTTAAATAATATTAATCATGTCATACTAACTCATTATCATTATGATCATTTCAGTGATATTGGAGCCTATTTATTTTCTAGACTGGTGAATACACATTTAGGTCGAGCAGATGAAGAATTATGTGTTTATGGGCCCAAGGACGAAGACATGAAAAAGCAGGTAGAGGATGTTGCATATTCTAGATTTACTTCATTTAACGAGAAGAGTAGATTTGAAATCGGGCCATTCACCTGTACATTTATGAAAAACATTCACCCAGTAGAAACGTATAGTATAAAAATTGAATGTGACAGTAAAAGTATTATCTTTACATCTGATACTAGCTTTACGCCTGACTTAATTTCCTTTGCAGCTAATAGCGATCTTCTTATCACAGAATGTAGCTTGTATGAAGGTATGGACGGAACAGCATCCGGTCATATGACGTCCGAGCATGCAGGAATACTAGCATATCAATCAAATGCAAAAAAGGTGTTATTGACCCATCTTCCACACTATGGCGATTTAAACGATTTAGTAGTTAGTGCAAAAAAACAAGGCAACGAAAATATTGTTTTGGCAGAGTCAGGGATGTTAATACAATTATAAAAGCTGATAGAATGAATGCTCTTTGGGGCATTTATTTTATCAGCTTTTTTATAAATTAAAGGGACCTAACTAGCTGTTCATCACCTTAAGATCAGTCATACTTAATTCTTTAATATAAGTAGACAATTCATCTCGAAGATCCTCTTGCTGAAGTGCAAATTCAATTGTCGTTTTTACAAAACCAATCTTATCTCCCACATCATATCTTTTTCCTTCAAAATCATAGGCGAACACTCTTTGAATTTGATTTAATTTCTGGATGGCATCTGTTAACTGAATTTCTCCACCAGCTCCAATTTCCTGCTTTTTTAGAAACATGAAAATTTCCGGTGTCAGAATATAGCGTCCCATAATCGCGAGGTTTGAAGGAGCTGTTCCTGGAGTTGGTTTTTCAACAAAATTTAGTACTTGGTATAGTTTCTCCACTTGTGAAGCAGGGTCAATTATTCCATATCGATGTGTTTCTTTGCTCGGGACAGTTTGAACGCCAATCACAGAGGAATGAGTTTCTTCATATATATTAATTAGTTGTCTTAAACATGGTGTTTCACTCTGAACAATATCATCGCCTAGAAGAACTGCAAATGGTTCCTTACCGACAAAATTACGTGCACACCAAATAGCATGCCCGAGTCCTTTTGGCTCCTTTTGACGAATATAGTGAATTTCTGCAAGGTTTGAAGAGTAACGAACTTTATCTAATAAGTCCAATTTCCCCGTTTTTAATAGGTTTTGCTCCAGTTCAGGCGCAAAATCAAAATGGTCTTCAATAGAGCGTTTTCCTTTACCCGTAACGATAATAATTTCTTCAATTCCGGAAGCTATTGCTTCTTCCACAATATATTGGATGGTAGGCTTATCGACTATCGGTAGCATTTCTTTTGGTTGAGCTTTCGTAGCAGGTAAAAATCTAGTGCCAAATCCAGCTGCAGGAATGATTGCTTTTTTTATCTTCATAAAACTCTCCTTCCATTTTAAGTAATTTAGTATAGTGAGTGAGCAATTGGACAATCTCCGCGAAGAGTTGGACAATTCCTCTAGAAAGTTGGACAATCTTTCTCAAAAGTTGGACAAACTCCCTCGAAAATTGGACAATCTAGGGTCAAAGTTGGACAATCCTATCGTAATTGGACAATCTCTTTCAAAAGTTGGACAATCTAGGGTCGAAGCTGGACAATCCTTTAGTAGTCTCTTTCGAAGGTTGGACAATCACCTCAAAGAGTTGGACAATCTTTCTCAAAAGTTGGACAAACTCCCTCGAAAGTTGGACAATCTAGGGTCAAAGCTGGACAATCCTTATTAATTGGACAATCTTCTCAAAGAGTTGGACAATCTTTCTCAAAAGTTGGACAATCCAGGGTCGAAGCTGGACAATCCTTTAGTAGTTGGACAATCTCTTTCGAAGGTTGGACAATCACCTCAAAGAGTTGGACAATCTTTCTCAAAAGTTGGACAAACCCTCTCGAAAGTTGGACAATCTAGGGTCAAAGCTGGACAATCCTTTAGTAGTTGGACAATCTCTTTCGAAGGTTGGACAATTACCTTAAAGAGTTGGACAAACCCTCTCGAAAGCTGGACAATCTCTTCCAATAATTGGACAATCGACTTGACCAACTCTAGAAACGATCAGGCTCTATGACGAACTCTTAGTTTCCAAATTTGATATACCATTGCAAGAGAAGAGTAAATGGTTAAATAAGTGAGCACTACCCAGCCAGTTTCTAGATAAGGCTGGACTGCGGTCTGAACAGTTTCGCTTGTTAAAAAAGCTCTTTGATCAAGACAGAAATACGTTCCTAGTGCAATCAAAAGGAAAATAACGATAATGCCTTCTGTAAGTTTGCTTCTGGTCGTTCCTCTCTCTGCGTTATACTGGATTGCCCAACCATCTTTTTTCACAGCGGATAATTTTCCTAGCCATACATTTCCAAAGGTTATTAAATTGACCCATAAATAGATTTCGGGGCTAATCAGCAGTGCTGCTAAAATGACATCTATAGGTCTGTGCATGGGGGTTTTTATCGCTAGTATAGTATTTAATATAGATGCAATGACAACAGGCGTTAGCCAAATCCATGACCAGAAAAATTGGTCTGTTGCAAGGGCAAGAACTACTAGTAAGATTAATAATACGCGTATCGTTAAATTGATAAATGATTTAATTTGGGAACGCCATATTCTTCCCCGGTGTTTTGATTTAACTCCGATATCACTGTTTGTGAGTAATTCAACAGTACCTGATTGCCATTTGTTTCGTTGCTGACGAAACGTATGATAAGATCTCATCGCATCCACAAAACAACGGGCAGTGGGACTGATTAGTGTTTTCCATTTCTTCTGGATTTGCCAAGTTAAAAGCATGTCTTCTACGTCACTCTCATCCTGCCAAGGTCCATCCAACTTGTTTTCATCTATCACATCCTGCAAAGCTTCTGGCCTAAATAAAGTTGCTTGGCCCCCGAGGACATATGTACTACCGCCACTATATTGGAGATCTAGTAGCCAGCTTGCCATATCTTGTTTTTGCTGATGTGTCCACCACCGTGAAATTGGACCCCCGTACTCACCAGATGCAATTTTTTCTTCATAGTGAACATCATCTTTTGAAATAAGACCTTTCTTTTTAGGCATCCTCATCGTGTACTTAGCCATTACTCCACCAATATTACGAGAACTCATAAGACCTTCCCATAATTGAGATAATGCGTCGGGTGCGAGTCGACTATCTGCATCCATACCAAGTATTGCTTTGATGGAATGCTTGTAGTATTCCTCTTGTATGTTTAATTTTTTATCATATAAGTCGAGTGGATCTCCATAAATACTTTTCCAAGCTGAGTTTAAGGCTCCTACCTTTCGTTGTTTATTATTTTTTGTGGTGAGCACTCGGAGCCTTAGATTGAATTCAAGTCCTGCTTCTAATGCTATTTCCTCTGTCCGATCTGAACAGTTGTCAGCAATCACAATCACATCAAGTTCCACGTCTTTTGGCAAAGTTTGATCTCCTAAACCAGCTAAACAGTCCCGAATTGATTTCTCTTCATTATGAGCGGGAATAAATGCAACAATTCTTGGCTTCATATACGTATTCCTAACTCTTGCTACAGTAGATCCATTGTGAACAGTCATAACAGCGGAATCCATCATACTTCACCAATCACTCCTTTATCTTCAACTTGTTATGATAAATGTATTAATTTTAAATCATTACAGAACTAAATTATGTTGTACGATAGGCAAGTAGTACTAGTTTTAGTCATCTACTCATATATTTTTTCGTGTTCGTTGAATAACCAATATTCACCAATAAAACATCTCAATAAATGCGGTAAGGTTATATGGATTGCTCATATGCTTTCTAATCGTATAGTAATAAGTAACTATTTATATGAACTCTTGGATTGATAAACTCTTTTCTTAATTTATGGGAATTATATCCTTCCTTTAAATTTCTGTGATAGCTTGAGAGAAGTTTTAAATAAATATGTTAGAAACGAATATTTTAGGGAAAAGAAATAGTGAATAGAATATTAGGAAGGTGAATGTGATGAAAAAAGAGTCGAATCATGAAAACGAATCCTCCAATCCAAAAGATCAAACAGTGGAACAAGGAAAGCCTAATGAGTTAAGTGACCAACAGAAAGAAGAACTTCAGGTGAAAGAAGGACAAAATAACCATCATGTTGATGAACGTGGTGGAAATTAAGTTTCCAAAGTTAATAAGATGAAATCCGTGACTCCGAGTAGGGTTACGGATTTTTTTAGAAGACAGGAAATTCTACATTTTTTACTCAGTATAAATTTAGCTTCAGCGCTTTGCCTCTCGGTATCAAATGTAAAAAAGCTGCTCCTGCGCAAGCACGTCCCAAACAAAATCGCTTGAAGTAGCTGAGGAACTACCTCCTTGGCCTGTATGATGAAATTCACGCAGTTGTGGACACACCATGTCATGACCTTAGACTGTATTCCTCTAACATAGAAGCTCGCTCCTTTCTTAAAGAGCGCTCATGGACAGCTTCCATTAACCTTTACATAGTATGGAGAAAAGAATGGATACTATATTGGTAAGCCAAAAGGAGTGATATGTATGGCGATATGTCCTTTATGTAACTCATTAAAAAAACTAGAAGTTTCTTGTCCCGATTGTGATAACCAGTTAGATGACTCGGGGAAGGTATCTGATTTTTTAGATCCATATGGTCATTATAACGATGAAGAGACGGTGAAAATGGGGGATGGTTATCCAAATACAGCAAAAGATCAGATTTGTCCTCATTTAATGGTTTGTAATAATTGTGGATACGATGAAGTGAAGTTCATACAAGAAGAATAGATTATTGAAAGGCAACACCCACTTGAATGGAAGTTGCCTTTTCCACTACTTTAATTGAGGTTCTTCTCTTTTATCTAGATTCCCGAACTCAGTATATAGGATGATTCCCTTGCTTAATGCCTTATCAAAAAATCAAATACTCCTATTTTTATTGTAACGTGTCCTTTTGACTGGTATAATTTTTTACTAAAAACAACGAAGGGCCTATCTTTAATATATATTTTATTACTAATTAGCTAAAGGTGAGGTGAATGTAATGGAAGTTTACTATAATGAAAGTTCAACTTTAAATTCAAAGTTTAATAAAAATGATTTTGTTCGTTTTATTGAAAATTTTCCTGAACCGATATGTATATTGACTTTGAGAGAGAGACAATATCCAGATCGTTTTATATATGCTAACGAGGCTGCTGTTAAATTGACAGGTATGGAAATGGAAGATATCTGTTCATATAGTTGGGAAGATATGTTTGAGTTTCCTAGTGATTCAGCCTTGGAAGCTTTAGATGGTGAGGATCAATCCGAGGTGCATAAGGCGGATACTACCACGCCATTAAAAAGAAATCTTGAAGGCAAAGCATTAAAAGTGGATGGACACGCAATTGAACTTGAAGATGGAGCACGCTATTTAATATTGACTATTATCGATGTAACTGAACATCAGGATACTCGAAATAAGCTAAAAAAATCAAAGAAAGAGTTTGAATCATTATTCTATTATAATCCTAATTTAGTTTTTACGATTAGTCCCGAGGGGAATATCACTAACTTCAATGAAGCAGGATTAAAGATCCTAAAATATTCATTAGAGGAAATAATTGGGATGGGATTTCGAGAATTGATTGTTCCTGAAGATCTTCCGCTTACAAGGGATTATTTTTTCCAAGTTCTAAAAGGAAAGACAGCAGAGTTTCAAATTTCGATTTTCGACAGTGAAGGTACAGTTTTACAGATTGATGTTACGGCAGTTCCTACAATATTAGATGGTGAAGTGGTGGAGGTTATAGGAATTGCTCGTGATATTACTGAACAGATTTGTATAGAGTCCCTTTTGAAGGAAAGTGAGCAAAGATATAGGGCATTATTTGATCACAACATCGATCCTGTTATCACCTTTGATTTGGAAGGGAAATTTCTGGTCGTAAACAAGGCTACAGAGAAAATTCTTGGTGTTCCTGCTGAAGAATTGATTGGAAAACCTTTTCTTCCCTTTATAGATAAACATAAACAACAAGAAACAATAGCTAACTTTCAAAAGGTTCAGAGTGGCCTTCCACATCAGTATGAGACTTCCTTGCATAACCCAAATGGTGAACAGGTTTTGCTACATATTACAGTCATCCCTTTATTTACCGAAAGAAAACTTACTGCAGTTCATTGTATAGGGAAAGACATTACGGACATTAAGCGTAATGAGGAAAAAGCAAATTACATGGCATACCATGATATGTTGACTGGAATAGGGAATCAGCGCTTATTCCGAGAGGACCTGCGAAGAATAATAGAAAGTCAAATCTCAGAAAAGCTTACCTCAGCTGTTATACTAGTAGACCTTGATCGCTTTAAGTTTATCAATGATTATCTTGGGCATGAAATGGGTGATGCCCTATTACGACAGGTTTCGGAGCGTCTAGTAAAAATAATGGGGTCAGATGGTAACGTTTACAGATATGCTGGAGATGAATTTACTATTATCATGCAAGACATTGACGAAAATAAAGTCCATCTGAAAGCTCAAGCATTAGTTTCAGAAATAGGAGCACCTTTCGATATAGACGGATTTGAAGCAATTCTAACTGCGAGTATAGGAATTAGCTTGTTTCCGAAACATGCAACAGATATAAAAGGCCTAATGAGGGCTTCTGATCATGCAATGTATTACGCCAAGCGACAGGGGCGCAACAATTATCAAATTTACAATACCCAAATAGAAGGACTCTCCAAGACAGATCTTCGCATGGAGACACTACTTCATAAAGCAATAGATAAAAAGGAATTTGTTCTCTACTACCAGCCTCAATACGATGCAATTACACATAAAATTTCAGGGCTTGAAGCATTATTGCGTTGGAATAGCAAAGATTTAGGGATGGTTTCACCTATCGACTTTATCCCACTTGCAGAGGAAACTGGTATGATTGTACCGATTGGTGAATGGGTCATTCGAGAAGCTTGCAACCAAAACAAAGAATGGCAAAGACAAGGCTTGCCGCCAGTACCTGTATCGGTAAACCTTTCTTTACGGCAGTTTTATCAAACGGATCTAGTAGAAAAGATAGAGTTAATTTTAAAAGAAACAAAACTTCATCCCAAGTATTTGGAACTAGAAATTACGGAAACGATTGCGTTGCAACCCGATATCGCTATTCGGGTGTTAAATGAGCTCAAATCAATCGGCGTATTGATAGCAATGGATGACTTTGGCACAGGATATAGTTCCTTGAACTATATTCGGCGTTTTCCAATCGATCATCTCAAAATTGATAAAGCCTTTGTACAAGGAATACAACAGGATGAGGAAGACCGTAGTATTATTGCAACGATTATCTCACTTGGTCATAACTTAAATATGAGGGTTATAGCTGAAGGAGTAGAAACAGAAGAGCAAGCAGATTTATTAAAAAACTATAATTGTGACATGTTCCAAGGATATTTGTTTAGTCGACCACTTTCTGCAGAAATGATTCCAGCTATGTTCGAATAGTTGTTTAACCCGTTAATACATCGTCACAGTGGCCAACAATGGCAGTGAACAAAATTATAATCATATACTTTCGAATCGAGAAGAAAATGCGAATGCAATTATTTTACCCTAAAAGCCATTTAAGAAAGTAATAGCAAAAGAAGTGGGAAAATTAGATTTAATTTTCACCACTTCTTTTTACATCCATTTATACACTTTTTAAAAGCAAATAAATAAAATAAGGTGCTCCTAAAATGGAAACGACAATCCCTACTGGTAATTCCATTGGGGCAAAAATTATGCGACCTAATGTATCTGCTAACAGTAATAGCAATGCACCAAGTAAAGCAGTTAATGGTAATACCTTCGCATGTCTGGCACCAACTAAGCGTCTAGCGATATGAGGGGCGATCAATCCTAAAAAAGTGATGCCGCCTCCTACTGATACACAGGCACCAGCCAATGCCACAGAAATAAATAGAAGAAATCGTCTCTCTCTTTCAATATTTGCACCAACTGCTATAGCAATAGAATCTCCTAATTTCAATACGTCTAACACGCGAGATTTATAAATAGCTATTGGTATAAGTACGACGAGCCATAATAGTAAAGTCCACACAAAAGTCCAGTTCGTACCCCAAATAGTTCCGGAAAGCCAGATGATTGCTTTCATAAAATTGATAGGCTCCATCTTCATCTGGAATATGATTAGACCTGCTCCAAATGCCGCATTAATACCAATACCAACAAGCAGTAACCGTGTTGGTGTTACTCGTCCATTTTTCCAAGACAAAGTATAAATAAGAAATGCGGCTAAAAATGCACCACATAATGCGGCAATAGGCATTATGAATATAGACAACCAACCAGTAAAAAATGCTGTTCCTTGAAAGAAAAACATATACAGGACAATGGCAAATCCTGCACCCGCATTAATACCCAATATTCCCGGATCCGCTAAAGGATTTTGTGAAATACCTTGTAAAATGGCTCCTGATATAGCAATTCCCATTCCTACTAATAAAGCCATGAAAATTCTTGGTAAACGAAAATCAAATATTGTTAGTTCATTTGAAGGCGTTCCATTTCCTAATAATGTTGAGACAACCTCACTTAAAGGGATCTTAATATAACCTGCATTTATACTTATGAGAATAGAGAATATAATTAAGATGAATAGCATAATAAAGAGAGATTTATATTTTTTTTCGTTTGTTGATAATAAGTTCGGCATTATAATCCTCTCCCTTCTTTACGTGCTAGGTAGAGAAAGAATGGGACCCCGATGATGGCAGTGATAGCCCCTACCGGTGTTTCAAAAGGAGCATTGATCATCCGGCCAATCATATCCGCTACGATCAGCAATAGGCCTCCTAAAACTGCAGAACAGGGAATAATCCACCTATAATCGACGCCCACAATGAACCTCGTAATATGAGGTATTACCAACCCAACAAACCCGATCATGCCCGCTATAGACACTGCGGCACCGGTTAATAGTAAAACAACAATCGTTCCTAAAAAACGAATAACTCCAGTACGTTGACCAAGACCTTTTGCAATTTCCTCCCCTAAACTTAGAACGGAAATAGATCGAGAAAGAACTAAAGCCAATATAATCCCAGCGATGATAAAGGGTAATGCAAACTTAATATGCTGGGGCTGAACGCTTGATACCCCGCCTGCATACCAATAACTTATATCTTTTGACACATTAAATTTAATCCCAATAGCAGTGGACAATGAACTAAGTAGTGACGTAATAGCAGAACCGGCTAGCGCCAGTTTTACAGTCGTCATTCCACCTTTCGCCATTGCAGTAATACCGAATACTAAAGCAGCACCTAAACCTGCACCGACAAATGAAAACATCATTAATCCCAAATACGTTACACTTGGTACAACTGCCAAAGCAATGGCGATTAAGAAAGAAGACCCCGCTGTAACTCCCATGATAGAAGGGGAGGCAAGTGGGTTTCTTGTCATTCCTTGCATAATAGCACCAGATATAGCGAGCGCTGCACCTACGAAAATCGCTGCAATTGCACGTGGTATTCTTAATTCCCGAATAATGATATGAGATGAATTTTCTTTATCAAAATGAAAAAGTGCATCCCAAATAATGTGAGCACTTTGATTCGTAGCGCCAAGATTGATCGACAAGAAAACACTTAATATCAATAAAGCAATACCAATAATAATGATGGTCATGCTTATATAAGGATGTTTATTGTTCTGAAAGGGTTCCTTCTCTACCTTTGTATTCATATGTACGTTAATCTCCAGTTTTATAAATAGTAGTTGACAAATTCTAATTTATGTATTCTAATTGAAACCGAGAATCATTATCAACGAAAATAGTATAGCATACTTTTAGGAGGATTTATATGTTCAGTATATTAAATAAAAAGAGATCTTTACAATTAGTGGGAGTAGGAATGTTAGCGCTAACACTTGCTGCTTGTGGGGAAGAAAAAGCAAGTGAAGAACCGACTTCAACAGAACAACAGTCAACTGACACAGGGGAAGGGGAAGTGTCTACACGTACAGTGACGGACGCAATGGGTAACGAAGTAGTTATACCGTCTAATCCTGAACGTGTACTTGCTACATATTTAGAAGATAACTTAGTTGCACTTGGTATTAAACCGGTTGCACAGTGGAGTGTAAAAGATGGAGCTAGTATACAAGGGTATTTACAAGGAGAATTAGATGGAATCCCTACTATCCCATATGATTTACCATTCGAAGCTGTCCAAGAAGTAGCACCGGACTTGATCATTATGGATTCTGCAAGCATGGTGGAAGGTGGAAAATACGAGCAATATAGTAAAATCGCACCGACCTATGTAATTGGAACAGAAGTGAATAATGATTGGCGTGACGAATTACTACGTGTTGGAGAAGTATTTGATAAAAAAGAGGAAGCACAAAAAGCGCTCGATACCTATGATGCAAAAGCTACAGAAGCAAAGGAAACGATTGAAAAGGAAGTTGGTAATCCTTCCGTAGCTGCCATTTGGTTGGTAGGTGGCAAGTTCTTTATCGTAAGTGAAACACTTTCTAGTGGAGCGGTAATGTATGGCGATTTAGGATTAAAAGTGCCTGATGTAGTAAAAGAAATATCAGCAAGTGCTACTGGTAACTGGAGCGAGATTTCTTTAGAGAAACTAGTAGAGTTAGATGCGGAACATTTATTCCTCATTGATAGTGATAAGGACAGTGGTTCGGCAGCATTGAGCGACGCTTTATGGAATAGTGTACCTGCTGTAAAAGCTGGCAATGTATATGAGTTTTCACCGGATGAAAGTTGGTTGTACACAGGTGCAATTGCAAATAGTCAAATGATCGATAATATTTTAAAAAGCCTAGTTAAATAAATAACAATAAAAGCTGCTCCCCATTTAAATTGGGAGCAGCTTTTATATTTGTATCCCCCTAAGTATAGCTTTCGTAAATTTTCTACTCTCTTCTAAAAGTTCGTAGCCATCTTCGAATAATTGCCAGTCATATAAAGTCCCACGCATGCAACGGGTAATAAGCATTGTCACTTCATTGGAAGTAAGATCTATAGTTACTTCCTTATTTTTTTGTGCTTCTGTAACTAATGACTGAATAATTTTGTATAGCTTTCGATCGGTATTTGTGAAAAAGTTATTTTCAGCTTGAATAAGGCCGCTCATATAGACTGTCCGCATGAGATCTTTACCTAATTCATCTCGTAAGTAAATCATTTGAGATTCGATTAGACAGAGAATTTTTTCTTGGAAAGTTAACTCTTGCGAGAGTGTTTCAAAAAAATCCGCATAGAAATCGTCTATTTCTTTAAATTTCTCCAGAAACACATCATATTTAGAAGGGAAGTATACATAAAAAGCCCCTTTAGATACGCCGGACTTTTTTACAATTTCATCGACTGTGACACGGTCAAATCCTTTTTTACTGAATAGTTCCAGTGCAGTTTCTAATATTTTTTTCTTCGTTTGTAATGCTTGTTTTTGCCTGGGGGTTAATTGTTCCGTTAACAATTTATTCTTCACATCCTTAGTTACTAGTATAAATTAATTACAACATTCTTAAAATACAGAAAATTCATTGACATAAGAAAAAGGTTAATTTAATATAATGACTATAGTCAATGACTGTAGTCATCTAGTTCTATTATAACTAAATGTAAGCGTTTTATAAATGAATATATAAAGGAAGTGGAAACTGATGGATATAATAGGAAATAAAACATTACGTGATTTATTGGACGAAAAAGTAGGTATGCATCGCGATAAGACCTTTCTATTATTTGAAGATAAAGAGGAGAAAAGAATGGAGTTGACGTACGGAGAGTTTGCTTCCCAAGTGAACCGACTAAGTCAGGTTTTCCTCAAGTTTGGTGTAAAGAAGGGTACCCATGTCACACTGCATCTTCCCAATAATCTGGAGTTCATTGTTTCATGGTTCGCATTAGCTAATATTGGAGCAATTATGGTGCCGACCAATATATTATCAACCGCCAATGAAATGGAATATATATTAAATCATTCAGAATCTGTATTACTCATAACAGAAGAAGAATATGTAGAAAAGTTTGAGAAGGTTCGCAATCAGTTGCCTTATTTACAGCAAATCTTACTAGCAAGATATAACGGAGAAAAGTATAAAGAACAAAGTTTAAGTCGGTTAATAAATGCGGCAAAAGACGAAGCTCCAACTATTCCACTAGATTCAGAGGATGTTGCAGCGATGCTTTATACATCAGGCACCACCTCAAAACCTAAAGGTGTTCAAATTACCCATGCAAACTACATTTTTACTGGGGAAGTAATGTCGAAATCGATACGCTTGAGTCCGGAAGATCGTCAATTCCTTGTCCTTCCTCTATTTCATGGGAATGCGCAGTACTACTCGACCATGTCAGCTTTAGTAGTAGGAGCGAGTGTTGCATTAACAGAGAAATTTAGTGCTTCTAGATATTTCAAACAAGCCATAAGACTCGGTGTTACGGTAGGCTCCTTATTTGCAGCACCGATTCGCATGATACTCGCACAAAAGTATGATCCCTTAGACAAGAATCATTCTCTCCGTATAATTTGGTTTGCCCAGATGGTATCTGAGAATCAGTTGGAGCAATTTGAAGAAAAGTTTGGTGTTTCTTTGCTTCAAATGTATGGAATGACGGAAACAGTTGGAGTACCGCTAATGAATCCACTGGATGGTATTCGTAAAAACTTGAGTATTGGTAAGCCGACTATTGGGTATGAGGTATTAGTTGTTGATGAGAACGGTAATGCAGTAGCGAATGGTCAAGTAGGTCAAATTATTGTAAAAGGGGTTCCCGGGCGTACGCTTATGAAAGGCTATTTTAAAAATGAAGAAGCCACAAAAGAGACGCTTCAAAATGGATGGTTGCATACTGGGGACAATGCAAGAATTGGGGAAGACGGCTATTTCTATTTTGTAGACCGAATAAAAGATATGATCAAACGTTCTGGAGAAAACGTTGCCGCAAATGAAGTAGAAAGTGTTCTAGCAATGCATCCAAGTGTGTATGAAACGGCTGTAATTGGAATTCCGGATGATATGCGCGATGAAGCGATTAAGGCATACGTTATTTTACACCAGGATAAACACGTAACAGAGGAGGAACTACTTACATTTTGTCGCGAGCGTTTAGCGAAGTTTAAAGTTCCAGATTCAATCGAATTTACGAATGAGTTTCCGCGAACATCTGTAGGAAAGATTCAAAAACATATTCTTAGACTGGGGACATCAAAAGTGAATATTTAAGTAGAAGGAGGAGATTTAATGAAGAAAAATCGAGTTCTATTTGCAAGTTTGGCAGGATCGGTAATTGAATGGTATGACTTCTATTTGTATGGTACTGCAACTGCTTTAGTATTTTCTACTCTCTTTTTTCCGAATCATGACCCAACCGTTTCTGTTCTAATTGCATTCGCAACGTTTGGAGCAGGGTATGCCGCAAGACCAATAGGAAGTATTATTTTTGGACATATGGGAGATAAAATTGGTCGAAAGGCGACCTTAATGATCACGTTAATTGGGATGGGAGGAAGTTCCTTCTTAATCGGTTTGCTGCCTACGTATGCGCAAATCGGGATTTGGGCGCCTGTTATTCTCGTTGTACTTAGACTCCTACAAGGAATTGCCCTGGGAGGGGAGTGGGGAGGAGCAGTCCTTTTGGCAACAGAAAGTGCACCTAAAGGTGTTAGGGGACTTTACGGATCTATCCCACAATTAGGTGTGCCGCTTGGTTTAGTTGCAGGTACATTCAGTTTTACGATAATTAGTTCACTTACAACGAATGCACAGTTTTTAGCATGGGGCTGGAGAATTCCTTTCTTATTCAGTATTGTACTAATCGGATTGGCTCTTTGGATTCGTAGTGGTATAGATGAAACACCTGCTTTCCAAAAGCAAAAGGATAGCGGAGAAATTGTGAAAATTCCAATTGTGCAAACGTTTAAAACGAATTGGAGAAACTTATTACAAATAATTGGATTGAAAATTGGAGATGGGTTCTTTAATGTATTTCTCATGTCCTATGTTCTTGTTTTTGCTACGACGTATTTAGGTTACTCAAGAGATACTGCATTACTTGCATTAACTATTAGCTGTGCGACGATGCTCTTAACCATCCCAATAATGGGGTATCTTTCAGACTTTATAGGACGAAAAGTAATCTACATTGGTGGAGTAGTGCTAATGTTATTACTATCTGTTCCTTATTTTGTATTGGTAGGGCAAAGTGTTACATTGTTCTTTATCATGCAAGTTGCACTTCTAGGTGTAATTTGGGCTGCTATTTTTGCTACACAAGGAACATTTTTCTCAGAGCTATTCCCAGCTAATATCCGGTATACAGGTTTGTCATTCGGATATCAATTTGCCGCTGCAATCGTTGGATTTGGACCGATGATATGGACAGCGATGGCTGCGAAATACGGTGCAAACTCCTGGGTATTCGGTGGATTTATGATGGGCGGACTAGCTATTTCACTAATTATTGCTTTGTTTACCGCTGACACTAGAAAAGTAACACAGTATGAAGAATTAGAGGAATTAGAAATAGAACAGGCTACTTCGTCTAAATTAGTAGATTCATTAACTTTGAATAAAACGGTGAAGGAATAGTAAAAAAAAATGAAAGAAAAATTCCAGGTTAGCATTATGCCATCCTGGAATTTATTTTGCATGGAGTAATATTTAAGTTTTACACATACCTCGAACTATTCGTAATGGCCATCGCTTGGCTAATCTTCTCACCAGTTTCTTGTAAAAGCGGTAAAAACTCATCACGTAGTACTTCTTTAGAAACACGCCCTGCGTGAACAGAGCAGTTAAAGGCAGCGAAGACTTTGCCAGTTCCATCACGTAGAGGAACGGCAATAGAACGAAGCCCCTCTTCTAGTTGTTGGTCGACGCCACCCCAACTTTGCTTCCGTACATCCTCTAATATAGTTAGTAATTGTTCTTTATCCACAATTGTTTTGTCCGTAAACTTCTCGAAGTCCATTGAATCTAAGTACTTTTCTAGCTTCTCCTGTGGTAAATATGCTAAAAGAACATGCCCCATAGATGTTGCGTAAGCTGGTAGGCGCGAACCAACGTCTAAATTGATGGACATAATTCGTTTAGTAGAGACGCGTGCCACGTAAATAATATCTGTGCCATCCAAGATTGAAATGGAGCATGATTCTCCTGTTTGATTGACAAAGTCACGCATAAATGAGTGCGCGATACTCCAACTATTATTGGATGATAAGTAAGCGTAACCCAAAGAAAGTGTACGAGCTGTCAATGTAAATACACTGTTGTTGGATTCTGCAAAACCAAGATGCTCAAGCGTCAGTAATATCCTGCGAGCGGTAGGTCTGCTAAGTCCAGTTAGTTTAGAAACATCACTTATTGTAAGTGCTTGGTTCTCCTGTGAGAAAGCCTGTACTACTTGTAGACCACGTTCTAATGATTGTATGTAGTCTCCTGACTGTTTGAAATTATCTAATTTTTCTATTGACAAGTATATTACCCCTTATGATAAAATGAATTTGTACGAATAAGGTATTACTGTACGTATATCGTACATAATTTAAACGTTTTTTGCAAGTATTCTTTGAATAGTTTTTAATTTTTTTAATGAAAATGAATGCGCTTACAAAGAAGATGGGGAAATTAATCAAATTTGAGGGGGAAATTAAAATGGCAGAAGTAGCGGTAAAAAATGCAAGAGTATTAGAGGCTTATGAAGGATTCGTAAAACATATGAAAGCGTTTTTAGATGAGCAACAGTTTAATCATGAGGAATATACAAACTTCGTAAAATGGGCAGATCGTTTAGGTAGAAGTGGTGAAATTCCATTGTTCTTAGATGTTTTTGTAGAGACATACGTATTGGAAGCAAAATATAAAAATTCTCCAGGAACAGAGCCATCTTTACTTGGACCTTACTATGAAGAAAACTCACCTGTACTAGAAGGTTCTAAAGTCGTTATTCCGCAGCGTCCTAATGAGCCAGGAGACAAATTGAAATTTTTCGGAAACGTTAGCTCTGTAAATGGACCGATTGGAAAAACGAAAGTTGAATGGTGGCAAGACGATGCAGATGGATTATATTCTAACTATGATTCTACTGCACCAGAGTTCAATTTAAGAGGACAGTTCTTCACAGATGAGAATGGAGATTTTGAAGTAGAGTCGATCGTTCCAATTCCATATCAAATTCCAACAAATGGTCCTACTGGCGAATTTACTTTTGCTGCAGGATATCATGCATACCGTCCTGCGCATATTCATATCAAGTTCGAGCATGAAGGACATGAAACGTTAATAACACAAGTGTTCTTTGAGGGAGATCAATGGTTAGAAACAGATGTTGCTGGTGGTGTTCGTTCATCCCTTACAACTAAGCTGATTGATAAAGGTGACCATAAAGAAGCTAGCTTAAACTTTGTTATGCGAACTGAATAAACCAATAATTCTATAGCTATCGAGTATATCTTGATAGCTATTTTTATTAGACTTTTTAAAATATTTTGGTATGATAAAAATATAAATGTACGTATAAGGTAAAGTTGTACGCATTACGTACCGTATGAGGGGTGAGAAAATGGAGTTTTACAAAGTAAATATTAATGGAAATTCTATTCAAGTCGCTGATTATCCAGGGGAAAAAGGACCGATTATTGCAATCCATGGGCTAACTGGCACGCATAAGAGCATGCATTACTATGCAGAAAAGTTAAAAGGGGAGTATCGTTTTATTTCTGTTGATTTGCGTGGTCGTGGAAATAGTGATGAGACAGATGCAGAACCTTCTATTTTCAAACATGCAGAAGATATGATCGGTTTAATTAATGAGTTAAAAATTGAAAATCCAATTCTATTAGGATATTCAATGGGGGCTTTTATATCGGCAATTGTTGCGAGTCGTTTGAAGTCAGTACAAGGTCTAATATTACTAGATGGTGCTGCAAAAGCTACAGAACATCAACGAGCGATTGTACAACCTTCCTTAGGAAGAATTAGCAGAGAATTTACGTCAAAGGAACATTACGTAGAAGAAATAAAAAAAATATATACAAACTTAGGCGTCGAGTGGAATGAAGTATTACAAGAAGCAGTCGAATACGAGGTAGGACCAGTAAATGATCACTGGGAAAATAAATCGACAGAAGCACGAATCGTTGCTGATTTTAATAGCTTCTATACTTTTAGTCCAAAAGAGATTTGTTCACAAATTGAATGTCCAGTATTGCTCGTTTATGCAAAAGGCAATATTGGCTCGATGCCACCGCTCTTTTACATAACAGATTATGAAGAAACTAAGGAGTATACAAAGCAAATCGAAACAGTTGTCTCGGAATGTAACCATTACACAATGGTGTTTGAAAAACGGGAGGATATAAATAGCTATATAGAAACATTCTTAGCGAAAATTAAATAGGGGTGGAAATGATGAGTAAAGGGTTGGCCTATTTTAAAGAGGTATACGATGAAGTTCCAGGATGGGTGCAGAAAATGCATGACTATAGCCCGGTTGTACTGGATCATTATACGGGCTTACGTGGAGAAATCATGCAAGACGGTGCATTATCTAGAAAAGAAAAGGATGTTCTCTTAGCGAGTATGAACGCAGCTAGATTGTATGCACGGAGCATGGGATATCACACGAAAGGCGCGATCGATTTTGGTTCGACGATACCTGAGTTAGTGGAATACTTTTTAGTTTCCTACCTATATGGAGGAACAGCTGCATTGAAAGTGTCACTTGAGGGACTGGCCTATGCTTTGGAGTTAAAAGGAGTAAAGGTAACCAAACCGCAGGAGAATCCTGATTCACTTGAAGAAATATTTGAGACGATTATTAAGTGGTTAGGTAGTGAGGAAACTAGCTTTGTAGTAGATTCCCTTGCAATCATTCAAAGTGGTGACAATGAAAAAATAGAAGAAAAGCTTCTTGGAGAAGGCCATGTGTCTACGCGTATGAAGCATTTAAATATGGTTGGAAATTATATTACACAATTACGTGGAGCGGATGCAGTTCCTTGGATAGAAAAAGCAAGAGCAGTAGGCGTAACGGAAGCAGAGCTTGCGGATGTTGGTTATATTTGCGTGTTAACGGCAGGCATTCCGGCATGGTTTGAAATAAGTGATTCATTAAAGTTGGCTACTAAGTAAGGAGAGTTCAATATGTCAAAGGTTATCAGTGATGTTCAGGATGCTTTAGCTTGTGTAGAAAGCGGTCATACAATTTTAGTAGGCGGTTTTGGTTTAGTGGGGGCGCCTCTTTCATTAATAGAAGGACTAACAGCAAAAGATGTAACGGATTTAACGATTGTTAGTAATAACTTGGGTGAATCAGGAAAGGGTCTTGGTATTTTACTAAATCAAAATAAGATAAAAAAAGGAATTGGCTCTTATTTTACGAGTAACAGAGATGTCGGTGATAAGTATCAAAAAGGAGAAATCGAGTTAGAATTGCTGCCTCAAGGGACATTAGCCGAATCTTTACGTGCAGGTGGCGCTGGTCTAGGTGGTTACTACACAACAACTGGTGTTGGAACGGATCTAGCAAAGGGAAAAGAAGAGCGAGAGATTGATGGAGTGAATTATATTTTCGAAAAGGCTATTCGTGCAGATGTTGCACTTATTCGTGCACATAAAGCAGATACGCTTGGCAATCTCGTTTATTACAAAACAGCGCGTAACTTTAACCCGCTAATGGCAACTGCTGCGAAGAAAGTAATTGTGGAAGTGGATGAAATTGTAGAACCTGGGGCGTTAAATCCAGAAGAAATCGTCACACCATTTTTGTATGTCGATACAATCATTCAAGCGCAGCAAGTATTGACGAAGGAAGGGGTTGTGAACAGATGACTACATTGAGTAAAACAGATATGCAACATTTAATCGCAAAGCGTGTAGCGGCCGAACTCGAAGGACCTTGCGTTGTGAATTTAGGAATTGGTATTCCTACGCTTGTTGCGGAATATATGGATGCAGAGGATATTTATATGCATACGGAAAACGGTTTGCTCGGAGTAACAGACGTGGAAGAAGCTGATATCGATCCAAACCTTGTAAATGCAGGAAAGTTACCGGTTGGGGAAGCAATTGGTTCTTCTTTCTTTAATAGCTCTGATTCCTTTGCGATGATTCGCGGGGGGCATGTGGATGTAGCAATTTTAGGTGCACTTCAAGTCGATCAGACAGGTGTTATTGCAAACTGGGCGGTTCCAGGAAAGAATATTATGGGCGTTGGCGGGGCGATGGATTTATTGGTCGGTGCAAAGAAAGTGTTTGTAACGATGAGCCATACATCTAAGGATGGTAGCAGCAAATTGTTAAAAGAGTGTACATATCCAATTACCTCGACAAGAAGCGTTGATATGATTTTTACGGAACTTGCGGTATTTGAAGTAGTGAATAAGCAATTGAAGCTTGTTGAGCTAATGCCAGGTGTCACGATCGAAGAAGTACGAGCAAAAACGGAAGCTGAATTTATACATTAAATCGAAGAGGGGTGGTTGTAAATGAAAATACGTTCTTTTGATGTTTATATAGTAGATTTACCAACTATTCGCCCGCACCAATTGGCCATGCATACGATTGTTTCTCAATCGATTGTTGTAGGTCATGTTACAGATGAGGAAGGCCGTGAAGGATGGTCTGAAGTGGCGACTATAGGAGGAGCTTCTTATGGAGAGTCGACACCTGAAGCGATTAAAGCAAATATTGATACGTATATTGCACCACTAGTAATTGGGAAGGATCCAGTTCATTTTGACAAGATCATGTATGAAGTTTCACAGCAAGTAAGAGGCAATAATTTTGCCAAAACGGTTGTAGAAACAGCAATTATCGACTTAGCCGCGCGTAGTAAAGATGTGGCAGCTTTTGAATTATTCGGTGGCCAGATTCATACTTCATTGCCAATTGCTTGGACGCTAGCAAGTGGAGAAACAGCAAAAGATATTGAAGAAGCGAAAGAATTTTTACATCAAAAACGCCATAATATTTTCAAATTGAAAATAGGAAAGGGCGATCCATTTAAAAACGTCGAGCATGTTCGGAAGATTAAACAAGCAGTAGGAGACGAGGCGCGAATTACGGTCGACATTAATCAAGCGTGGGATGAGGATACAGCAAATTATTGTATCGCTGCTTTAGAAGATGGCGGTGTTTCGATGGTGGAACAGCCGCTACCAACATGGAATTATGAAGGAATGGCAAGATTGACAGCTCGTTTCAAAGTACCGATTATGGCAGATGAAGCTGCAAATAGCGTACAGGATGTGTTCCAAATTTCGAAACACCGTGCAGGAAATTGCATCGCTTTGAAGCCTTGTAAAGCAGGGGGGCTAACCCAAACGAAGAAAGTAGCTGGAATAGCGGAAGCAGCAGGAATTGGATTATATGGTGGCACAATGATCGAGTCTAGTTTAGGAACAGCGATTTGTGCGCAACTTTATGCGACAATTCCAGAGATGAAATTCGGAACAGAAATATTCGGTCCTTTATTATTTCAAGATGACCTTACGTTAGAGCCTATTAAGTTTGAAAACTTTCAAGTCATTATACCGAATGGACCCGGTTTCGGAGTAGAAATTGATCGCGAAAAAGTAAAACATTATGCGAGAAGTCTTTAAGGTGGAGAGGATTATATGAAGAGTGTTGTAATCGTAGACGCAGTTCGTACGGCAATAGGAAAACTTGGTGGTAGTATTGGCAATGAAACAGTAGATTTCTTAGGATCACACGTAATAGACGAATTAATTCGTCGCACAGAATTAGATAAGACTGCCGTAGAAGAAGTGATATTAGGTCAAGCAAAACAAAGTGCAGATGTATCCAACTTAGCAAGAGTAGCGATGCTTCGAGCTGGGCTTCCTGTAGAAATTCCTGGATATACAATTCATCGTCAATGTGGTTCAGGCGTGCAAGCAGTAAACTCTGCGGCACAACAAATTCAAACAGGACTAAGTGATATTATCATTGCTGGTGGAGCGGAATCAATGAGTACTGCACCGTATTATGTGAACAGTGTACGCTTTGGTACTAAGTCCGGTGACGTCTCCTTAAAAGATCCGAATACCGCAAGTCAACCAGGCTCTCAGCCAAGAGAAACTTATGGCGATTTAAATATGGGAATCACAGCAGAAAATGTTGCAGAGAAATATGGTATTTCCCGAGAAGCACAAGATGAATTTGCATTAAGCAGTCAAGAAAAAACAAAAAACGCGATTGAAAAAGGCTATTTTGAAAAAGAGATAGCACCTTACCCTGTGAAAACACGTAAAGGAATTGTAGAGTTTAAAGTCGATGAGCATCCAAGGGAAACAACCTTAGAGAAATTGGCAACACTTAAACCAGTGTTTAAAGAAGGTGGCACGGTAACTGCAGGTAATGCCAGTGGTCGTAATGACGGAGCGGCAGCATTGCTAGTAATGTCGGAAGAGGAAGCGTTGAAACGCGGATATAAACCAAAAGCACGTATAATTGCCCAAGCTTCTGTAGGATGTGCACCGGAGTTAATGGGGATGGGACCTGTATATGCGATGCAAAAAGCATTGAAGCAAACTAATTTATCGATGGCGGATCTAGATGTAGTAGAGTTGAATGAAGCTTTCGCTGCCCAAGCCGTTGCATGTGTGAATGAGTTAGGACTAGATTACGATAAAGTGAATCCAAATGGTGGAGCCATCGCAATGGGCCATCCAATTGGCGCAACGGGTGCAATATTATTGACGAAGTTAGTGCACGAACTAGAACGTACTGGTAAGAAATATGGTGCGGTGACGCTCTGTATCGCTGGCGGTATGGGTATTGCAACTATTATTGAGAATATGCAAGTTTAAAGGAGGGCTGCTTAGGCAGCTCTTTTGTTTTGGGAGAGAATTGATTTCCCTTAGCCATTATTTCTATTAAATTTATACATTCTTATACTGGAATTGTTCCAAAAATTAAGCCATTTTTCAAAACAGATTTTAATTGTTTTGGAAGGTGGCTTCTTTTTATTTAATTAGAATGTTTGTTTTTCGAAGTTTTTGGGCAAGACTGTGACGAATTAAAATGTTTAACAGTTTACTTGCAAAGGAGGAGTTTTATTTTGATGTTTAGAACATTTTTGTTCATTGTGCTTATAACTTTTTCGACGAACACAGTAGCACAAGCAGCGGAACTTATGCCTATGGGCGCAGGTGGAGACAATATGGAAGTTTTCTATAATTTTCCGATAGAAAATGATGTACCATTTCAATATGCTTTAGATCTTGGATTAGTTAACTATCCACCAGTGGATCTGCAAGTAGAGCCTAAAGTATATCAGGTGATGCAAGGTGATAATTTGTTTCGAATTGCACTAAAGCATAATATTCCATTAGAGTCTCTAGTTGAGTGGAATAACTTGGCAGGAGATACAATACATCCTGGTGATGAATTGATTGTGAGCGGGGGTGGCGTGGAAGTGGAAACTGTTCATGAGAAGCCTGATAGGAAGGTGGCGGCTGTATCCACTCCAATTGTGTTACCCCCACCAGTTGAAAAAACGGAAGTAGTGGAAGTGAAGGAAGAAAAAGTAGAAGCTGCAGAGGAACAAGTAGTAGATGAAATGACCGTTACAGCTACTGCTTACACTGCATACTGTCCAGGCTGTTCCGGAACGACTGCATATGGAATTGACTTGCGTTCCAATCCAAATCAGAAAGTGATTGCCGTAGACCCGAGAATTATTCCACTTGGGACAAAGGTTTGGGTGGAAGGCTACGGAGAGGCCATTGCCGGTGATACAGGTGGAGCTATTAAAGGTCATAAAATTGATGTATTCATCCCATCTTATGATAGTGCGATGGAATGGGGAGTCAAAAAAGTAAAACTTAAAGTACTCAATTAATAAGTAAAACCTATGCGGTGTGCATAGGTTTTTTTATATGGTAATTGTATTGAGAATATTATAATTATAGTGCATAATGAGAAAATTAATGAGTTAGCGAGGAGATGTGCTTATATGTCTATTAATACGGAAGTTAAAGTGAGATTGAACCAACAACATAAACAACTTGAAAACAGAGGTTGTTTGTTAGTGAAATGTCCAGATAAACCAGGGATTGTATCTATACTATCTACATTTTTACATAATCATGAATCTAATATTATTGAGTCAAGCCAATACTCAAGTGATCCGGAGAACGGAATCTTTTTTATACGGATCGAGTACCATCGTGATAATTTGCAAAAAGAGAAGAAAAGAATGGAAACGGAATTCCGAGATATTGCGGCAGCTCATCATATGGATTATAACTTTTCCTATCGAATTGAGCGAAAACGATCCGCGATATTTGTTTCCAAAGAAATACACTGCTTGATGGAGCTTTTGTGGGAATGGCAAAATGGAGATTTAGAGACTGATATCGTCGTGGTTATTAGTAATCATGAAGACGCACGTCCTATCGTAGAGTCGTTAGGAATCCCGTTTCATTACATACCGGCAAATAAAGATATTAGGAAACAGGTGGAAGAAGAACAAATACGCTTGATGGACAAGTATGAAGTCGACTTGTTAATCTTGGCGCGGTATATGCAAATCTTAACTCCAGACTTTGTTCGCCACTTTGAGAGCCGAATCATTAATATCCACCATTCCTTTTTGCCTGCATTTATTGGAGCGGGGCCATATGAGCGAGCGTACGAGCGTGGTGTAAAGTTAATCGGTGCGACTTCGCATTATGTAACGAATAATCTTGACGAAGGCCCGATTATCGAGCAGGATGTTGAACGAGTTGATCATCGGGATGATGTCACCAATCTAAAGAAAATTGGACGCCAAATTGAGCGACGGGTACTTGCTAAAGCGGTGAGATGGCATTTAGAGAATCGCATCATTGTAGAGGGAAATAAAACGATTGTGTTTCATTAAAAATAGATCCAGGTTGGGGACGATTATTACTCGTTTCAAACCTGGATTTTTTTGTCCGAAAAGATGGAAGATTTGTTTAGTTGGAATTTTGAGGTGGTTAGTTGGAAAATTCACTAGTTTAGTTGGAATTTTGGTGAATTTAGTTGGAATAATCGTGATGTTAGTTGGAAAAGGATAATTTCATCACCAAAAGCCGATAATCTTTTCATTCTGTTCATCGTTCACCCTCGACACCGTATTCCATCCATATTCTCTCTAAGGAAGAAACTAACCTTAACAAAAGCTCAACAATATTTACTTAACATTATTAACTCCTCCATACCTACTTAATGTTTGTTTCGTAACATAAGCCTTGTAAGCAAATTAAAACAAACATAAACAAACGGAGGTTTTCAACAATGTCTTTTAAGCGTGTTTGGAAGAAAAGTTTAATCGGTGTATTAGCAGTATCTATTTTGGCGGCTTGTTCAGATGGTTCAGCTAAAACAACCGTTAATGGCAACGATTTATCAGTAGATGAAATTATAGCAAAAGCAAAAGAAGAAGGTACAGTAAACTCGGTAGGTATGCCTGATACTTGGGCAAACTGGGTAGAAACTTGGGAAGAGCTTGGAACGGAGTATAGCTTAAACCATGCAGACACAGATATGTCGAGTGCAGAGGAGCTTGCAAAGTTTGAGGCAGAGAAGGAAGATGCAACGGCTGATATCGGGGATGTTGGTATTGCATTTGGACCGATTGCAAAAGACAAGGGTTTAACATTACCTTATAAAACTTCTTATTGGGATGATATTCCGGAGTGGGCTAAAGATGAAGAAGGTCACTGGGTTGTTGGATATACAGGAACTATGTCGTTCTTAACAGATACAAACAATGTGAAAAATCCACCTAAATCCTGGGATGATATTAAAAACGGTGATTTTAATGTAAGTATTGGTGATGCATTAACTGCAAACCAAGCACAGTTTGCTATTTTAGCAGCGGCGATGGCTTATGGTGGGGACGAGAAAAATTTACAGCCAGGAATTGATTTCTTCGCAGAGCTTGCAAAACAAGGTCGTCTACAAGGGGATGCAACAGTTGCGAACTTAGAAAAAGGAGAAATCGATGTAGCAATTATGTGGGATTTCAACTCGTTAGGCTATCGCAACCAAATTGATGAGTCACGCTTTGAAGTAGTAATTCCAGAAGAAGGTTCTGTTATTTCTGGATATGCAACCGTTATTAATAAATACGCAAAAAATCCACATGCTGCAATGTTAACACGTGAGTATATATTATCGGACGCTGGACAAGAGAATCTGGCAAAAGGATATGCTCGACCAATTCGTGAGAACGTGGAGCTTTCTGCAGAAGTAGAAGATTTATTATTACCAGCGGAAATGTATGAAAATGCAAAACCAGTTGGCGATCAAAAAGCATGGGAAGAAACAACGAAACAAATTCCACAAATGTACCAAGAAAAGGTGTTAATCCATGTTAAATAATCGTGTGGTTCTTATAGTCATAGACGCACTTAGATACGATACTGCCTGTACACATATGGGCTACATGCAACATTTAGTGGAAAGAGGTACTGCTGCGCGCTATGAAGTACGCTCAGAAGTACCCTCATTATCACGCCCATTATATGAGACGATTTTAACCGGGACACCTCCAATTATCCATGGAGTCACAAGCAATGCCACGGTACGTTTATCCAATCAAACGAGCTTATTCCATTTAGTACAAGAGAGTGGGAAAACAACAGCTGCTACTGCTTACTACTGGGTAAGTGAACTCTATAATAGCGCTCCTTTTAATCATTTTACGGATCGTATTCAATTGGATACCAATCATCCGATTGAAAATGGCTTATTCTATTTTGAAGATCATTATCCAGATAGTCATTTATTCGCTGAAGCAGCTTGGTTAATGGATGAAAAGCAACCAGACTTTTTATATATTCACCCCATGAATGTGGATGATGATGGGCATAAGTTTACGGCAGATTCGAAGGAATATCGTAATCGAGTATTAGCAGTAGATGCGATTCTTTCGTTGTTCATCCCTAAATGTTTGGAGCTAGGATACGATGTAGTAGTGACTGCGGATCATGGCATGACGAGTGATGGAAACCATGGTGGTAATACAATAGAAGATCGTCATGTTCCGATGTTTGTATTATCAAAGCAAGTAAAGCCAGGTATTAAAGAAGGGATTGTTTCACAGTTACAGGTGGCACCTTTAGTTTGTCAGTTACTAGAAATAGAGCCTTCAGAAGAAATGGTTCCTCTTCTTCTGAACGGTGTACGTACAAAAAAAGAGGCCTAGTGCCTCTTTTCTATTGAACTTCATTCATCAGAAGTTTGTGAACTACTGATGAATGAAGTTCAAGCTTCAGGCGGATGTCACAGATTTTTCTCGTGTTAGCTCGAGAAAAATCTGGACGCAAAATCGCCGAGTCGAATTTGATAAAGGAAGTAGTGATTTTGTTTTGACTTCTAAAAAGCAATTGTTCGTTTGGATATTGCCGTTTTTAGTCTTAATTTTATTATTTTTCATCGTACCATTGCTATATATGGTCATTTCAAGTTTTAGTAATGGCGATGGCTTTACGCTCGGTCATTATCAAGAGGTATTGACGAGTAGTTATATATTACAAGGTTTTAAAAATAGCATTACTTTGTCTGCGGTTTCGGCAGTTATTGCACTCATTGTAACGTTGTTTGCGGTATATGCGATGATGCGATTTTCAGAGCCGGTGCGTGAGCGTATTTTAATGATTTCGAATTTGACTTCGAACTTCTCGGGTATACCACTGGCATTTGCTTTTATTGTTTTGTTAGGGAATAGTGGTTTGTTTACACTGTTATTCGAAAAATGGGGAATCGAGTCGTTAACCTCGTTCTCTTTATATAGCTGGGGTGGATTACTGCTCGTCTATATTTACTTCCAGTTACCACTTTCACTAATGCTTTTATATCCTATCTACTACGGAATTCAGCAGCAATGGAAGGATGCAGCAGCATTACTTGGGGCATCTACATTTCAGTTTTGGCGTAAAATTGGTGTTCCAATTATGCTTCCGGGAATTGTTGGTACGTTTAGTGTGCTTTTTGCGAATGCGATGGGAGCATATGCATCGGCCTACGCTCTGACAGGAAGTAATAATAATTTAGTCGCAATTCAAATTGGAGCATTATTAAGTGGTGATATTTTTGCACAGCCAGAGCTAGCAAGTGCCATTGCAGTGTTACTCGGTGTAACGATGATTATTGCGATGCTATTAAGCGAGTGGAGTATTAAGAAAACAAGGAGGAATTTAAAGTGAAAAAGAAAGGTTTCGCGGATTTATTCTTTGTCTTCCTTCTTTTATATTTATTCCTCCCAATTTTAGCAACGATGCTTTATGCATTTGCAACTAATTGGAACAAAACAGTGTTACCAGAAGGACTTACGATTAAATGGATTGCCACGTTATTTCAGGATAGTAGTTTTATCGAGGCATTTGGACGATCCGTATTACTTTCTGGAGGAGCGGTACTGCTTGCTTTGCTTTTCATCGTTCCAGCAATTTTTGTTATCGTGCTTTATTTTCCAAAGTATGAGAAATGGATTCAAGCTGCAGTTGTGATGGTATATGCATTTCCAGGAGTAATACTAGCAGTTGGATTGATCCGCGCGTATGCGCATATTGGAGTACCGATGATTGTAGCTGTTTTAGGGGCATATGTAATCAGTATTTTACCTTATATTTATCAAGGAACGCGCAATAGTCTGCGTAACGTGAATGCAAGACAGTTATTGGATGCTGCTGAGCTGTTGGGTGCATCGAAAGCTCAGGCTTTTTTAAAAGTATTGTTGCCTGCTGTGTATCCAGGACTGTTTGCTGGTGCGTTATTATCATTTTCTGTGTTATTCGGTGAATTTGTTTTGATAAATCTAGTAGTTGGTTCTCGATTTGAAACAGTTCAAATCTACTTGATGAAAAAGCTAAGTACGAGCGGCCATATTGCGAGTAGCGTTGTGTTTGTTTACTTAGTATTGATGGGTATTTTAACGTTTATCATATCCATGTTAACCAAACGATCAAAAGGGGCTGCCAAAGTATGAGTTACGTTGTAATAGAAGGTCTTCATAAAATGTATGGCAATAATGCGGTGTTATCCAATATTGATATGACGATTGAAGAAGGTAAATTTGTTACATTACTCGGTCCGAGTGGGTGCGGAAAAAGTACCATTTTACGTATAGTTGCTGGTTTGACAGACGCAACTTCTGGTGCGGTGAAAATCGAAGGAAAAAATATGAACAACATCCAACCGAAAAATCGTGAAGTAGGAATGGTGTTTCAGTCCTATGCATTATTTCCAAATATGACGGTAAAAGAAAACGTCGCATTCGGCCTGAAAATGAAAAAAATGAACGAGAGTGAAATAGAGCAAAAAGCAAAAGAAGCTTTAGCAATAGTACATTTATCTGACAAAGAGCATGCATTTCCGCATGAATTATCCGGAGGACAGCAACAACGAGTAGCACTTGCAAGAGCGCTGATCGTACGACCGAAAGTATTGCTTCTAGATGAACCACTTAGTGCATTAGATGCGCAAATTCGTAAAAAGCTGCAAGCAGATTTACGCTCGATTCAGACAGAGCTTGGTATGACGATGGTTTTAGTTACGCATGACCAAGAAGAGGCAATGGCAGTGTCGGATAAAATATTCGTCATGAATAAAGGAGAAATCGCTCAAGAAGGAACTCCAACAGAGATTTATACGAAACCAGAAAGTGAATTCGTAGCCAATTTCATCGGACATTATAATGTATTTACACGCAAAGAATTGGAGCAAATGATTGGAAATAAATTACCCGGGGAAAGGCAAAAGTTCGCCATTCGACCAGAAGCGATTCATTTAACGGCAAAAGAAGGTGACTACCGTTTCAAGGGTACTGCAAAAGAAGCTGTGATGAGTGGAAATGTCATTCGTACTGTTTTCCAAGCAGGAGACCGATCTTTTTCTGTGGAGCAATTACATGAAAGACAAGCTTCGTTAGTGCTTGGCAATACGTATGAATGCTATGTGTCACAAGAAGACGTGGTTGCGTTATTATGACCTTTTCCAAATTAGAACGTTTTGAACATATTTTAAGTAAGCTAGAGTTCGAACGAAAAATTGTTGTCTCTGTCATTGCTGAAGAATTGAATGTGGCACCAGAAACGATTCGTCGTGATTTTGATGAGCTAGAGGAACAGCATTTGTTAACAAGAGTACATGGTGGTGCTGTGAAGTTCATTAATTTAAGAAAAGAGCCAGAGTATTTACGAAAGATAAATATGCAAAAAGAAGCAAAAAGAGAAATTGCTCGTGTTGCAGCCACCCGGATTAAAGATGGGGATACCATTGCGGTAGACGTTGGAACGACTACTGTACATATTGCGGATTTTCTTATGGAAGTGAATAACGTAACGGTCGTGACAAATTCCATTTCTGCTGCGGTGAGATTCAATATGGCGTTAGAAGAAAAAAGAATGACAGGAAAAGTAATTTTGCTTGGAGGAACAACAAATCCGGAACAATCATCTGTTTCAGGAGCGATGACATTAGAATGGCTAAATCGTATGAATTTGGATAAAGCATTTTTGTCATGCGGAGGAATTGACGACGGAATCGTGTATGACTACGATTTGGATGAATCGCTTGTTTCTGCAAAAATGCTAGAGAATAGCTACTGCCGCATATTATTGGCGGATGACTCAAAAATCAACCAAAAATCTTTCTATACGATATGCAATCTAAATGATATTTCAGAAGTGATCTGCGAAGAAGTACGCCCGTCTACTTGGACGACTTTTGAAGGAAAATGGACAGTGGCCAATGGAGGTAAGTGCAAATGAAAATAGATTATCACGTACATTTAGAGGAAGGTCCATACTCATTTCGTTGGTTGGATCGAACTTCTCAGGCAATTAATACTTTTCACTTGCCACATGGATTGGAAAAAGGCTCAAAGGAATATATAACTTGGCAAATAAATGCTTTGAAAAATAGATTAGATAAAGGCTGTTACAGTGAAGAGTGGTTGGATTATTATTTGATCCAAGCAAAGCAGCTTGGATTAAAGGAAGTTGGCATTGTAGACCATTTATATCGCTTCAAAGAGACAAGGGCTTACTTTGAAAAAAATATGGTACTAGATGAGACCGATTTAGGGGAAAAGCAACGATATTGGCTGGATAGTGTGATGACAGAAACTATGAATGTTTTCGTAGATGCTATCTTGCAAGCAAAAGAGAAATGGCGAAGTGAGGGAGTAGATTTAAAGCTAGGCATTGAAGCGGATTATTTTGTTGGATGTGAAAGGGAACTTGAGGAACTGCTTCACGGATATCCATGGGATTATGTCATTGGTTCTGTTCATTTTGTAGATGGTTGGGGATTCGATAATCCACAAACCGTTCATAAATTTGAAGGTATAGACTTGAAAGAACTGTATGAACGATTTTTTACGACAGTGGAAAAAGCAATTCGCTCGGAATTATTTGATTTTGTAGCGCATTTAGATAATTTGAAGGTGTTCAATTTTCAAGTAGATGATATAGACTTTAGGATGAATTGGTATAAACGCATTGCAGAAGCACTTGCGGAAACGGGAACTGCTACAGAAGTGAATGCTGGTCTCTATTATCGTTATCCCGTCAAGGAAATGTGCCCTGGACCTGATTTTGTAAAGATTTTAGTAGAACATGGTGTAGAGTTTACTGTGTCTTCCGATTCTCATTACCCAGATGATTTAGGGAAATTTACGGAAATGAATGCAGATATGCTAAAGGATTTAGGTGTACAAAAGCTTGTTGGATTTGATAAGCGTGTAAAGAAATATCATTCATTATAAAAATGACCTCTTCCAGTGAAAGGAAGAGGTCATTTTATTATAGGTGTATTGGTTTTTTAGCTCGTATATCTCCAAGAAAGAACTTTCCGTATGGAATTATTTTTTGAATCACAATGGATATGAGAATAGGAACGGCTAAACCTAATGTTGTAAATCCTATTAATCCATAGTGGAAATAGTCGTTCATAATAATATCTGTGAAAATATGCAAATACATAATTGCAATCGAATGTTTTTCCACTTTAGCCAACCATTCTAGTGGTAGAATCGTTGTTAGTCTTTGGAAAATACCGAGAATGACAATAATAAAAGCCATTGGGATTACTAAATCGAGTACCAAATGGTCATAGCGTAAAAACTTCATACTCAGATGATAATCGATTATTCCTACATAATCTGTTACAACTGCACCAAGCACAACTAAAAGAGCACCAAGTAACCAGTGAATCTTGATATTCATCCAAATAGATTTGGCGTAATAGCCAAGGGAAAAATAGACGATTGCCATTAACACTACATCTAGATTCCATAGCATCGGAATCGTTTGAGCTGCTTCAGCTGGACCTCCACTAATAACATGCATTGCAAAAATACTTTCTAAGTGGGCTACTAAATAGAAGATTACAAGTAGCATGACTTGTTTTATACGACTTAAGTATTTGGTCATCCACATGAATAGCAAGTATGTAAAAAATAATGTTGTTACAAACCAAAAGACTCCGTAGGCACCGCGTGCAAACCGTCCTGCGATAACTAATTTCCATAAATCTTGCAAGTACCAGGATAATTCAAAGTTTCCTAATGCTAGTTCCATGCTATAGCGAATAGCTGTAATAACAAATAGGAAGAATAGATACGGTACCATTAGCTGCATAAATCTTTTTTTGATCGTTCCTTTAGTATTTTGATCATCTTTTATTTCTTTAAAAAATATGCCACTCAATAAGAAAAAAGCTGGCATGTGAAACCAATAAATATATTTGATGAATGGAAAATTTAGTTCTCCGGGATAATGACCGATTACTACAAGAATCATCAAAAATCCTTTCGTTACATCCACCCATGTTAATCTTTTTTGCGTCATAAAACTTCCTCCAGAGCATTATTCTAAGTTGTATTTAACCTATATTAAGTGAATATAAACCCAGAGTATGTTTCAATTCAATTACATTTTGATTAAATTGTCCTTTTAAGAGAAAAAGAATACTAAAAAAATGGTTAAATATAATAAGTGAGAGTAAATCAGGAAAAAGTATATAAAAAACTGACTGAAAAGTTAGACCAAACAGTAGAAATGGAAAGATTAAGAAGTTAAATTGCTTTTTGTTAATACCTAATTAAAATTAGACTAAACTTTCGAATTAAATAAAGTTCGAATCTTAATAACTACGAAACTTGTTGTGAAAACCTGGCAATTTAATTGGGGAAATTAGCTGATAAAATATTATAAGGAGGATTTGATAATTAAAAAGAGGGTATAATTAAAATAAGTAATTTAGGAAAATGGCGAAAGGAGGTTTTTTTATGATAGAAAATTTTCAATATGAAAAAGAAATTTTTGGAGGCTTGCCTCATAATATAATCCAATTCAGTTTCTCTTTCCAGGACAACACATTCAAGGGACATTATAAAGATGGAGAAATTAATTGGTTTCATCCAAAACCGGAGCGCCTTGTAGAGGATGTGCTTCCTCATGAGATAGAGGAAGCAGTACTGAAGAAAATAGAACAAGAGCTAGGAATTTTTATTATGATGGACAATTTTCAAATTGAAAGAATTTTCGAGGGCTTGCCCCATGAAGTCATTCAATTTAGTTTCAATATGAATGATAGTATATACAAAGGTCACTTTAAAGATGGAGAAATTAGTTGGTTTCATCCAAAACCAGGCCATCTTAAAGAAGAAATTCTTTCGGATGAAGTAGAAGCTGCAGTATTAAAAAAACTAGGTCCATATATTTCGTAAAGACAGCCGATGTGCTGTCTTTATTTTTGATTGGGAAACTATAGAAGATTTAGACCGGGAATAACTATTTCCAAGTAGCATAAGGAACGGCATGGTATAGGGAAACTGCGTTGCAAGGTAATCTCCCGTCAATGTCGCAACAGGGCTTTCGTTTAAAATGGAGGGATCGATGAATAAAGCGAAAAGAACGAAACCAAATTTGCAGTCTTCGGCCAATAGGGACCAACTTGATGAAACTAAGAAAAATGAAGTGTTCTTTCACTACAAGTGGCGACCAACCTATTGAAACTAATCTTTTTTGTGGAAAATTTACCCTTTTCCAACTAACCCTACGATTATTCCAACTAAATGCACCAAAATTCCAACTAAACCAGTGAATTTTCCAACTAACCGCTTCAAAATTTCAACTAAACACATCTTCTAAGAAAAATATATAAAAAACAATTAAAATCAAGACTATTTTAGACCATTTTTACATGCATAGATGCTAACCCGTCGAAAATAGTGTCCAATCTATTAAAGTTGATCGTTATTTGTAGGAAGAGTATCCTTTTATATAATCGGAAGCATATGCTCAGTAAAAGCATCTGTTAGGATGATTGCTCACTCAGGGGAAATTTTAATGGAAATTGTTTACGACGCATTTTCCCTAATATGTGTGTTATTCCATTAATCGTACCCATGAGCTAAATGGGACAGCAGTTAGCGCTTTAGTACTTTTGTACCTATTGTTGTATTATTAAATAGACATATGTATCAACTGTTACTATAATAAACATAGTGATTGAAATTTGTTTTCAGATATACATACACGAGTAGATAATCTGTAAAGATGAAAAGTAACATTACCTTCCCCCGCTTGCTTATTTTAGGCAGGCTTCTTCTAAATCCACTAAATTTATCGAAAAGCACACTTAATTTATGAAGGCAGTATTTGCAGTATACCATTGAAGAGATTTAGCACGATGTATAAAACTTTAGTTCACAACAAAGTGCAAAAGTGTAAAAATCTCTGGATAGCTATTTTAATAAATAATCTATAAGGATGACACTTATTTCCGTGCCTTCTAACTTATAGGGTCTTTTTATTGTATAAATTATTGTTTATTAACCTAAACTTACCTCTGAAAGATGCTTCCTATTTATAGGAATTTTTACTTGTGCTTTTCATGCGCAAAGAAGAACTTTCAGGTTATTAAAAATGTATATATTTTATCAGAAAATAATGTTTTCAATCTACTAGATGAACTAAAAAATGAGATAAAACTATTTCATTTTATGATTGGAGGAAATGCCGTGCACTTGTTACCGCGCGAACAAGAAAAACTATTAATCGTCGTTGCAGCAGATTTAGCGAGACGTCGAAAAGAAAGAGGTTTAAAGCTCAATCATCCTGAGGCAGTATCTCTCATTACGTACGAAATATTAGAGGGTGCTCGTGACGGTAAAACGGTAGCTGAACTAATGGCGTATGGTGCCACTATTTTATCGGCAGAAGATGTGATGGACGGTGTTCCAGAAATGATCGACGATGTTCAAGTAGAAGCCACATTCCCAGATGGCGTAAAGCTTGTAACCGTACATTCACCGATTCGTTAAAAAGGAGGGTTCCGGCATGATACCTGGAGAATACGTTTTAAAAGAAGAAGATATTATTTGTAATGAAGGAAAAGAGACGAAAATTATCTCTGTCGTAAATAATGGGGACCGCCCTATTCAAGTGGGTTCACATTTTCACTTTTTTGAAATTAATTCTTGGATTGAATTTGACCGAGAAGAGGCATTTGGTTTTCGATTGAATATCCCAGCAGGTTCAGCTGTTCGCTTTGAACCCGGCGATCCGAAAGAAATAGAACTTGTAGCTTTCGGTGGAGAAAGACGCGTTTATGGATTGAACAATAAAACTGAAGGATCATTAGATCGGGGGTAATACGATGAGTTTCAAAATGTCAAGACAACAGTACGCTTCCATGTACGGTCCAACAACCGGGGATGCTGTACGCCTAGCGGATACTGATCTTTTTATCGAAATTGAAAAAGATTATACGACTTATGGTGAGGAAGTTGTATTCGGTGGAGGAAAAGTAATTCGTGATGGAATGGGGAGTCATCCGCTTGCAACACGTGACGAGAATATTCCTGATGTAGTTATTACGAATGTTATTGTTTTAGATTATACAGGAATTTACAAAGCGGATGTAGCGATTCGTGACGGTAAAATTGTCGCGATAGGTAAAGCGGGAAATCCATTATTAATGGATAATGTAGATATCGTCATTGGTGCATCTACTGAAATAATTGCCGGTGAACATAAAATTTTGACAGCTGGTGGTATTGATACACATGTGCATTTCATCAACCCAGCACAAATTGAGACAGCACTCACAGCTGGACTTACGACATTAATCGGAGGCGGAACTGGTCCTGCCGAAGGTTCAAAAGCAACGACGGTAACTCCAGGCGAGTGGCATATGCATCGTATGCTAGAAGCGGCAGAAGATATGCCCATCAATGTTGGTTTTTTAGGAAAAGGTCATGCGGCTGCAGAAGAACCACTTGCTGAGCAAATTCGCGCAGGTGCAATTGGCTTGAAAGTACATGAAGACTGGGGTGCAACTTACTCTTCCATCGACATGTCGTTAAAAGTTGCGGACGAATACGATGTGCAAGTGGCGATTCATACAGATACACTAAACGAAGGTGGGTTTGTTGAAAATACAGTTTCCGCATTCAAAGATCGTGTAATTCATACGTTCCATACAGAAGGAGCGGGTGGTGGACATGCCCCTGATATTATCAAAGTAGCGAGTCAGATGAATGTATTACCGGCATCTACTAACCCAACACTTCCTTTTACTGTAAATACAATAGATGAACATTTAGATATGTTAATGGTTTGTCATCATTTAAGTCCTGATATCCCGGAAGATGTAGCCTTTGCGGATTCTCGGATTCGAGCGGAAACAATAGCAGCAGAAGATATTCTACAAGATTTGGGCGTTTTTAGTATCACTAGTTCCGACTCTCAAGCGATGGGACGTATCGGAGAAGTACTAATTCGTACATGGCAGACAGCGGACAAAATGAAAAAACAACGCGGCAAGTTTGAGAATGATAAAGGAATCGGCGACAACAATCGTGTAAAGAGATACGTTGCAAAATATACGATTAATCCTGCAATCGCACACGGAATTTCCGACTATGTAGGATCGATTGAAGTAGGGAAATTTGCAGATTTAGTTCTGTGGGAGCCTAGATTTTTTGGTGTAAAACCAAGCATGATTCTTAAAGGTGGAATTGCGGTGCAAAGCTTAATGGGAGATGCGAACGCTTCTATTCCAACTCCACAACCGATTCTTTATCGTCCTATGTACGGAACGATGGGGAAAGCGAAATACAAAGCATCGATCACATTTGTTTCGACTGCGGCATATGAAGCGGGTGTACATGAAAAACTTGGCTTACAAAAAACAGTTCTTCCTGTACATGGTATTCGCAATTTAACGAAAAAAGATATGAAATTAAATGGAGAAACGCCGGAAATCGACGTAGATCCAGAAACATATGAAGTACGTGTAAACGGAGAGCTTCTAACTTGTGACCCGGTGGACACTGTTCCAATGGGGCAACGATATTTCTTATTCTGAGGTGACGAAATGATAATTGAAGAAGTAGTGACACATATTGATCAAATAGATCCAAAGGTTTTAGAAAGTACACATAAAGAAAAAGTATATTTGGAAAGTAGCGACCTTGTTAAGCGTATTCAAAGAGTTAAAACGGACCATGGAAAAGAAATTGGAATTCGCTTAAAGGAAGCGAAGGATTTGCAAGCTGGAGACGTGCTGTATATGGATGAGAAAAACATGATCATCATTGAAGTTTTTCCTGATGACTTGCTTATTATCTCGCCACGCAGTATGCATGAAATGGGGACAATCGCCCACCAATTAGGAAATAGACATTTACCTGCTCAGTTTGAAGAAGACCAAATGCTCGTTCAGTATGATTATTTGGTAGAAGAGTTACTAGAACAACTCGAAATTCCTTATGCGCGTGAAAAGCGAAAAGTGAGACAAGCCTTCCGCCATATCGGGCATAGTCATGACTAATTATTTGTTGCCTTTGTTTCAATTATGCGATTCCAATTTGCCGACCGGGGGATTTAGTCATTCGTTTGGTTTGGAAACGTACATTCAAGAAAATAAAGTACATGATAAAACGAGTTTTTCCAAATGGCTTAAAATGTACTTAAATGAGCAGTTGGTCTATTCAGATGGACTTGCCAGTAGGCTTATTTACGAAGCCCTAGTAGTGGAAGACTATGAAAAAATATGGCGATTGGATCGACTTATTACTGTTCAAAACCTGCCTCGAGAAACGAGGGAAGGCACGAATAAAATGGGTGAGAGAATGCTTACTTTAGGTTTAGATTTATATCCAAGCCCTCTCTTACAAACATATAGACAACGTGTAACAGAAGGTGTGTCATTTGCACATCCTGCTATTGTATTCTCCATCATCGCTTTTCAGCTGGATGTTCCACAAAAGTTAGGGATTTCAGCGTTTCTTTATTCCTCCATATCAGGATTAGTTCAAAATGCAGTTAGAGGCATACCATTAGGTCAAACGGCCGGACAACAATTATTAAGAGAGTTTCAAACATATATTGAGGAAGCCGTTGATAAGATTGCGCTTCTTGATGAAGGTGATTTTGGTGCTGTTGCGCCAGGATTAGAAATATCGCAGATGAAACATGAGCGTGTGAATATACGCATATTCATGTCTTAATGAAAGGAAGATTATTTATAAATGGAACCAATTAAAATAGGAATAGGTGGACCAGTAGGTGCTGGGAAAACAATGTTAGTAGAAAAATTAACTCGTCATATGGCAGATGAAATTAGTATGGCTGCTATTACAAATGACATTTACACAAAAGAAGATGCTAAGTTTTTAATGAATAATGGAGTTTTACCAGAGGATCGTATTATTGGAGTAGAAACAGGAGGATGTCCACATACTGCAATCCGTGAGGATACGTCAATGAACTCTGCAGCAATTGAAGATTTGAAAAAACGTCACCCTGATCTAGATTTGATCTTTGTTGAAAGTGGTGGAGATAACTTAGCAGCGACATTTAGTCCAGAGCTTGTTGACTTCTCTATTTATATTATTGATGTTGCGCAAGGGGAAAAAATCCCACGTAAAGGTGGACAAGGGATGATTAAATCCGATTTGTTCATTATCAATAAAACTGACCTTGCTCCATATGTAGGTGCCAACTTAGACGTGATGGCTTCGGATACAAGAGTGTTCCGTGGGAATAAACCATTCATCTTTACAAATCTTAAAGACAATACTGGATTAGAGGAAGTAATGGATTGGATTCGTAAAAATGCGTTACTTGCAGGATTGAAATAAGATGGAAAATTGGACGGGGATCCTACAACTTGTGATGGAGAAAAAGAAAGACAAAACTGTCACAAAAACGGTGTACTTCCAAGGTGCGTTAAAAGTGCTTCGCCCAAATTATTTGGATAATACAGGACAGGCTTGCTTTTTTATCGTGAATCCTGGTGGTGGTTATGTCGGCGGGGACCGTTATCGAATAGAAGTGCTACTTGAAGAACAGGCGGAGTTAATACTAACAACCCAATCTGCCACAAAAGTATATCGAACACCGACCGCACCAGTACTGCAGGAAACGGAGTTTATATTAAAAAAAGGTAGCGTCCTCGAATATATTCCGGATCCACTTATTGCTTATCGCGATGCAAGGTATGATCAAAACACTGTGATAAGAATGGAAAGAGGATCCACACTTCTTTATACGGATATATTAACGCCGGGCTGGTCTCCAGATGGAGAATGGTTTAAATATGATCAACTAAGATTAAAAAATGAAATTTACTTAGATGACCAGTTAATAGCCTTTGATCATTTAAAGCTACAACCTGATGATTCGCAAGTAGAAGATATAGGATTTATGGAAAGTTATACACATTTAGGTTCGATGATTGTAGTAGATGAGAGATGTACGACTGGATTTCTAAATCAGTTGTATGAGGAGCTGGAAAGTTACATTCCTACTTGTAAAATAGGTATGTCCATGTTGCATGAGTCAGGATTTACGATTAGAGTTCTTGGTTCTTCGACGCAACAAATTGAAGAGATACTTGCTGTTTGTACTTCATTTATACGACATGAATGGTTTTCGAAAAAACCTTTGTCATTAAGAAAATATTAAATTACTATAAAAGTCCGATAAAGGGAGTTACAACTCCTTATTATCGGTCTTTTTGCATTTCGTCTGTATTAATCCTGCTTTTTGGGAAAAGATAGAACGGATTATACAAATTAGGAGTGAATGGATTATGTTGCAGCTACAAACGGAATTAGAAGGAAAGCAAGCTTATTTTGGACAAGTGCGAAATAGTATTCAAGATTTGGGATACAGTATCGGAGGGAATTGGGATTATCATAAAGGAAGCTTTGATAATGTCTTGTGGCGCGAAGCAGGAGAGACAATCTATTTAAGGCTACCATTCGAGGTGCTTGAAGGAGACTTAGATCATCAAGAAGCATATATAAGATTTCAAACTCCTTATGTTATTAAGCATGTGGTGAATACTGGCTTAGATAGGGATGAAAATTCATTATTAACTTCTACAGGTTTCAATCAGTTCCAGGATCCTCTCGATAAAGACGGTAAAATTGAGGATAAAAATAGATGGGTGCATGCTGGAGAACAAGCTGTAGAACAAATTATACGTCTAGTGCACTAAAGAAAGTAAAATCATTTCGCCATTTCGCGAAGTGATTTTTTTATATTCAAAGGCAGTCTACTTACATTCCTTCTTCTATTTCTTTATAATAGAAGCAAATAGACAAGTATTTGAAAGGATAGCGACCGATGATATATGAGCAAATAATTAATTCGGAGCAAGAAACAGAGAAACTTGCGTACCAGCTTGCTGATAAGCTAGAGCCTAGTGACGTGCTCACTTTAGAGGGAGATTTAGGAGCCGGCAAGACAACTTTTACAAAAAGTGTAGCGAAGGGTCTAGGGATTACAAGAACTGTCAATAGCCCGACATTTACGATATTGAAGCAATATGAAGGTCGTGTTCCTTTGAATCATCTCGATGTTTATCGCTTAGCGGATAGCGATGAGGATTTAGGATGGGACGAATTGTTTTACGGGGATGCAGTAAGCATTATCGAATGGGCTCATTTGATAAAGGAAGACCTGCCACCGGAGCGTTTGGCTATACAAATCCAAAGGTTGGAAGATGATAAGCGAAAATTTACATTTACTCCACTTGGACAAAGATATGAACGATTATGTGAGGAGCTTTTTGAATGATTTGGTTAGGAATAGATACATCCCATACACCACTTGCGGTAGCTGTTGTGGAGGATGACAGAGTACTTGCTTCGTACCAGTCATCCCTTAAAATTACTCATTCTATTGGAGCGATGCCTGCAATTGAAGCGTTATTAAAAAAAGCAGATATAAAGCCAAGTGAAATTGATGCGATTGCTGTTGCGATAGGACCGGGTTCCTATACAGGTGTGCGAATCGGAGTGACGATAGGAAAAACACTTGCTTGGACATTGAAAAAACCGATTTTTTCCGTGTCGAGTTTACAAGTGTTAGCTAGTAATGCATCGTACTTCCCTGGAATTGTATGTGCAATAATGGATGCTAGACGCGGCAACGTATTCGCAGGAATTTATACGAACGGGGAAGCTGTAAAAGAAGCCCATATGCCACTTGTAGAATTATTAAAAACTGTGGATGAAATGGGGCAGCCGGTTTTATTTGTTGGAATGGATGTAGGTATCCATTGGGAGCAGATTAAAGAAGTACTTGGAGATCGAGTTGAGCGCGCATATGCAGCGTTCTCTTTACCGAATGCCGCAGTCTTAGTTGAGCTTGCCAAAAAACTACAACCTACAGAAGTACATACGACTGTGCCTGAGTACTTGCGCATCACAGAGGCGGAAGCAAATTGGATGAAAGAGCAGAAGAAAAATGATAACAAATGAAATAATAACGTATCGAAAAATGACATTGGACGATATCGATCAAATACTTTTAATAGAAGAAGAAGCATTTGCGACTCCGTGGACAAGAGAAGCATTTGAACATGAAATGACGACGAATTTATATTCGCATTACATTGTAGCGGAGACGGAAACAAAAGAAATCGTCGGATACTGTGGCATGTGGATTGTTATGGATGAAAGTCATATTACAAATGTAGCAGTTTCGGAGCGTATGCGCGGGCAAAAAATTGGCGAAGGCTTAATGCGCGAAGCAATTCGTGTAGTGCTCGAGCAAGAAGTTGTACTAATGACACTAGAAGTACGAGTGACAAATGATATCGCCAAAAACCTATATTATAAGCTAGGTTTCCAAGATGGCGGAATACGAAAAAATTATTATACAGATACGCAAGAGGATGCTCTTGTCATGTGGGTGGAGTTTAAATGATAAAAGATCAATATATATTAGGAATCGAAACGAGTTGTGATGAAACAGCGGCTTCCATTGTGAAAAATGGTCAGGAAATCATTTCAAATGTAGTTGCTTCTCAAATCGAAAGTCATAAGCGTTTTGGAGGGGTTGTACCAGAAATTGCTTCAAGGCATCACGTCGAGCAAATTACGATGGTCATCGAAGAAGCGCTAAAGCAAGCTAATATGTTACTGGAAGATTTAGATGCAGTAGCAGTTACTGAAGGTCCGGGGTTAGTAGGTGCACTTTTGATAGGTATAAACGCAGCGAAAGCATTTGCCTTTGCTAACAGCCTTCCACTTGTCGGTGTCCATCATATCGCTGGTCATATATATGCAAACGCACTTGTTCAACCGATGGAGTTTCCGCTATTAGCATTAGTGGTATCGGGTGGTCATACAGAATTAGTATTGATGAAAGAAGACGGTCAGTTCGAACTAATCGGAGAAACAAGAGACGACGCAGCTGGTGAAGCGTATGATAAAGTAGCGCGAGTTTTAAACTTACCGTATCCAGGTGGACCACATATTGACCGACTTGCAAATGAAAGTGATGGTGCGGTGTCTTTCCCAAGAGCATGGTTAGAAGAAGGGTCTTATGACTTTAGCTTTAGTGGATTAAAATCCGCAGTGATTAATTACCAGCATAATGCAGAGCAGCGCGGGGAAGAGATCAATCCTAATCATCTAGCAGCAGGCTTTCAAGAAAGTGTGATTGAAGTATTAACGGCAAAAACGTTAAGAGCAGCACGAGAATTTAATGTGAAACAAGTAATTGCTGCAGGTGGCGTGGCTGCGAACAAAGGACTTCGCAAATCACTGGAAGAAACATTTGCAAAAGAAAACATACCTTTCTACGTACCTCCAATCTCGTTGTGCACAGATAATGCAGCCATGATTGCTGCAGCAGGAAATTCTAAGTTTTCTGCTGGAAAGACAAGTGATATGTCGATGAATGGTCGTCCCGGTATGGAATTAAATAGTTGGAAATAAACGAAATCCTCTTTTCTTCGACAAGAAAAGGGGATTTTTTAACAGGTATTATTCAACTTGTCAATAGAGAACATTCGTACTTATGCACAGTTTGGGGACAACTTGTGCATAAGTTTTGTATTTTCTATATATTGTGTCTCATTTACACACAATTATGTGGAAAAGTCACATTGAAATCTGTGGATAATGTGTATAAGTCTGTTGATATGTTGGTATTACTAGTTTTTTCTTGTGAATAAAATTGTGGAAAATGATATCGAGAAAAAAAGTACTTGACCAACATATATAGACAAAATTCGACAAGGGATTTTACAGTAAATGGCTGACTATGACAAACGAGAAGGCAAACGAGAGAAAAAATTAGTTGAATGCGACAAACTAGCATGTGTAGACGACAAATGAACAACCGAACGCGAAAAAGCCGTCAAATCGCCACTGCATATACAAAAAAGAGATTCCCTTTATAGGAATCCCTTAGTTTGAAGCTATTTCTTCTAATAGTTCTTGTAGCTCTAGCCATTCATTCGACAATTCATCCTGTTTCTCTTTCCAACCATCTAACTCTACTTGTAATTGTTGCACTGCTTCATGGTCTTGGAATATAGCTGGGTCACAAAGCTTTTCTTCTATAGAAGCAATCTCCAAATCCACCGTTGGAATTTGTGCTTCTAGCTCTTCTAGTTGTCGACGTAATTGACGCTCTTTCTTCTTAGCTTCTTTATCGATGGTGGAAGTATTCGCCTTCACAACAACTGTTTTCTCAACAACAGCGTTTTCCAGTGCAAGCTCTTCTAGTTCTTCTTTCTTTTCTAGGTAATAATCATAATCTCCTAAGTAAAGGGTCGCTTGATCACTAGATAACTCAATCACTTTTGTAGCTATCCGATTAATAAAGTATCGATCATGCGATACAAAAATAATCGTTCCTGGGAAATCGAGTAATGCATTTTCAAGTACCTCTTTGCTGTCCAAATCCAAATGGTTCGTCGGCTCATCGAGTACAAGTGTATTTGCTTTTAATAGCATTAATTTAGCTAGTGCAAGTCTTGCTTTTTCTCCACCTGATAAGGTAGCAATCGTTTTTTGTACATCATCACCGCTAAATAGGAAGCGTCCCAATACGTTGCGTACATCTTTTTCATTCATCAGAGGCCATTCATCCCATAGTTCTTGCAAAGCGGTTTTATTGCCAGTAAGAGCTGCTTGTTCTTGATCGTAATAACCAAACTGAACGTTTGTCCCATATTGAATTTTCCCGGCGTTATGATCTAATTGTTTCATCAGTGTTTTTAGTAGCGTGGATTTTCCGACACCATTTGGTCCAACGAGGGCAATTCGATCCTGCTTATAAACAGAAAAAGAGATATTCGAGGAGACGGTTTTGTTTGGATAACCAACAGCAACTTCCTCTAATCGCAATACGTCATTTCCACTTGGACGATCGATTGTAAAACCAAAATTAGCCGATTTTTCGTCGCCATCTGGTGCATCCATCCAATCAGTTTTTTCCAGAACTTTACGTCTTGATTGCGCCATTTTCGTTGTAGAAGCACGTGCTAGGTTTTTGCTCACAAAGTCTTCTAATTTTGCTTTTTCTTCCTGTTGTTTCTCGTATTTCTTTTTGTCGAGCTCATAGTTTTTCGCTTTTTCATCTAAATAAGCACTATAATTTCCAACGAATCTAGTTACATTATGACGAGAAACCTCATAAACAAAGTTAACGACTTGATCTAAAAAGTAGCGGTCATGAGAAACGATTAAGATGGCGCCGTCGTAATTTTTTAAAAAATTTTCTAAAAAGCTAAGCGTTTGTATATCTAAGTGGTTAGTTGGCTCATCAAGGATAAGCAGGTCTGGTTTGCTTAATAACATTTTGGCAAGGGCTAGTCTCGTTTTTTGACCACCGGATAACGCTTGTACAGGTTTATCATAATCTTCTGGGAAGAACTGCATTCCGTGTAAGATGGAACGGATATCCGATTCGAATCGATAACCCCCAGCTTCGTTGAAAGCGAGCTGTAATTCATCATAGGCTGAAGTTACACGAGCATACGCTTCCGGGTCCTCATATACGGAAGGATCAGCCATTTGTGCCTCTAGAGAACGAAGCTCTTTTTCCGAGTCGATTAAATGACTAAAAATAGATTTCATCTCATCCCAGATAGAAAGCTTTGATTCCAGTCCGGCATGTTGCTCTAAGTAGCCTAATCGAACAGTTTTGGGCATAATGATTTCGCCGGAATCATAAGACATCTCCCCAGCAATTATTTTAAGTAAAGTAGACTTTCCTGCACCATTTCGGCCCACAAGTGCGACACGATCTCGGTCTTGAACTTCCAACTTTACATTTGTTAATATATCTTCACCATTAAAGGATTTAGTTACTTGATTGACTTGTAAAACAATCACGATAATTCGCACCTCAATTCTATCCTAAGTGTAATGGATAGGGACGAGCGTTGCAACGCCCTAGCTTTACAATAGAGGAAATGTCTAGTAATATAAAAACGATTTGTAACAATGAAATAGGAGGGTTTTTCATGAGACCTGAACTTCCAAGAATTCCTCAAGCAACAACGAAAAGACTTCCGTTATATTATAGATTTCTACAAAGCTTTCATAATGCAGGGCATAAACGTGTTTCTTCCCAAGAGCTAAGTGAAGCAATGAAAATAGATTCTGCTACAATTCGAAGAGACTTCTCGCATTTCGGTGCACTCGGCAAAAAAGGATATGGCTACGATGTTCCAACGCTTCTAGAATTTTTCCGAAAAACACTCGATCAAGATGAAGCAGCACATGTAGCGTTAATAGGTGTCGGTAGCTTAGGAACTGCATTCCTTAAATATAATTTTCAGAAAAATCATAATACGAAGATTGTCGTTGCGTTTGACACGAAAGCACCAGTAGGAGGAATGATGAAAAGTGAAATTCCTGTTTTTCATCCAAGTGTGATGGAAACGAAACTTGCCGAGTATGGGATTGAGTTAGTAATATGTACTGTTCCAAGTCGCTCGGCACAGGAAGTTGCAGACCGTTTGGCGAAAACAAAAATAAAAGGTATTTTGAACTTTACACCTGTGAGATTGACTGTCCCTGATACAATTCGCGTACATACGATTGACTTGTCTGTTGAGGTACAAACACTAATTTATTTAATACGAAATGAGCATATTGAAGATTAAGAGAAAAGCCTTCCAGCTGACGGAAGGCTTTTTGTATGGGGAACGAGCGTGTGTACAAAATATCACCCGAGCAAAAGAAAGTGCTAAGCGAGCATAAAGAGAGCGAAACCGAGCAATGCCAAGCAGAATCTGCACAATGAAATATCACCCGAGCAAAAGAAAGGGCTAAGCGAGCATAAAGAGAGCAAAATCGAGCAATGCCAAGCAGAATCTGCGCAATGAAATATCCTCCGAGAAATAGGAAGTGCTAAGCGAGCATAAAGAGAGCGAAACCGAGCAATGCCAAACAGAATCCGCGCAATGAAAGGTCCTCCGAGCAATACAAAGGGCTATGCGAGCATAAAGAGA
>NZ_JBIVOJ010000008.1:132882-267969 GCF_044754065.1 Psychrobacillus sp. NPDC093180
AGCATAAAGAGAGTGAAACCGAGCAATGCCAAGCAGAATCTGCACAATGAAAGGTCCTCCGAGCAATACAAAGGGCTATGCGAGCATAAAGAGAGCGAAACCGAGCAATGCCAAACAGAATCCGCGCAATGAAAGGTCCTCCGAGCAATACAAAGGGCTATGCGAGCATAAAGAGAGCGAAACCGAGCAATGCCAAACAGAATCCGCGCAATGAAAGGTCCTCCGAGCAATACAAAGGGCTATGCGAGCATAAAGAGAGCGAAACCGAGCAATGCCAAACAGAATCCGCGCAATGAAAGGTCCTCCGAGCAATACAAAGGGCTATGCGAGCATAAAGAGAGTGAAACCGAGCAATGCCAAGCAGAATCTGCGCAATGAAAGGTCCTCCGAGCAATACAAAGCGATATCCGCACAATGAAGTGTCATCCATACCATAAAGAAAAGGAGCTCAGACATATATCTAAGCTCCTTTTTTTATGGCATTTGTGAATAGGTTTCAAGAAATTTTCTAATCGCTTCGCCGTAAAACTGAACAAGTACGACAAATCCATTTAGTAACATATGAGAAATAATCGATGCCAAAATACGTTTTGTCTTGTAATAAATAAAAGCGAATATAAAGCCAGACACGGCGTACAGTAGGATGTGCGTAAACTCAAAGTGTATGATTGCAAAAGCAACTGCACTCACTAGCGCCGCTACAATAAAGTTTGTTTTAGGCAATAAAAAACCGAAAATGATCCGACGGAAAATAATCTCTTCTAATATAGGTGCAAAAATAACGATCGAAAAAATGGCAAAAGGGACGCTATGCGCAATCTCTATAAATTGCTCCGTATTTGCAGAACCTGGTTCCACTCCGAGCTTGATCTCCAAATTCGCTGCAAACATTTGACCTAAAAACACAAGAAAAAAACCGAGTATTCCAAAGCCGATTGTTCCTACTAAAGTTGCTTGCTGTCCTTTTAAAGGGCGTAGGAACGTATTATCTTTGCGAATAATGTACAGGGTAAAGAAGGTGGCAATTCCCATGCTTATGAATAACCACCAACCGTAAGTGGCGAGCTCTGCATCTTGCACGTTCATAGCCTGGATTAATTTATAAAGGAGGGGTATAAAAACAATTCCTGAAAGTTGCATAACACAGTAGATGATTAAAACATATAATCCGGTTTTTTGTTGTTTCATATGAAATGATTCCTTTCTATATTAACAATCTTCTTTTATTGTAAAGGAAACGAGAGATAAAGTGAAACTTCCCACTGGGAGGGCCTTCCTTTTAGAAGGGATTAAAGAAAAAGTTAACCTTCTTACTTGCAAAATGTTCTGTTATTAATTATTATTATAAGTGTGTTAGCACTCAAAGAGTAAGAGTGCTAATAATATAAAATTCGACAAATTTAGGGAGGTTGTTTCACTTGTTAAGACCATTAGGTGATCGTATCGTAATCGAATTAATCGAAGTAGAAGAAAAAACAGCATTCGGCATCGTTCTTCCAGACTCTGCTAAAGAGAAACCACAGGAAGGGAAAGTTGTAGCTGTAAGTTCTGGACGAGTACTTGATAACGGCACTCGCGTAGAATTGGACGTAAAAGAAGGAGACCGCATTATCTTCTCTAAATATGCAGGTACAGAAGTAAAATATGAAGGCACTGAATATTTAATATTACGCGAAAGCGATGTTTTAGCGGTAATCGGCTAAATATAAAAACGGGGTTAGAGATGGCTCTGGCTCAATACTGAGTAAAAATCTTATACTTTCTTATTAAAAAATCGATATAAAATTTGGGAGGTACTTAAATCATGGCTAAAGAAATTAAGTTCAGTGAAGACGCTCGTAGTGCAATGCTACGTGGAGTAGATAAACTTGCAGACGCTGTAAAAGTAACGCTTGGACCAAAAGGACGTAATGTCGTTTTGGAAAAAAAATTCGGTTCACCACTTATTACAAACGACGGTGTAACAATTGCTAAAGATATTGAATTAGATGATGCATTTGAAAACATGGGTGCAAAATTAGTTGCAGAAGTTGCTTCTAAAACAAACGATATCGCAGGTGATGGTACGACAACTGCTACTGTTTTAGCTCAATCTATGATTCGTGAAGGATTGAAAAACGTAACAGCTGGAGCAAACCCAGTGGGAATCCGTAAAGGTATCGACCTTGCTGTTGCAGCAGCGGTTACAGAGTTAAAAGCAATTTCTAAACAAATCGAAGGTAAAGAGTCTATCGCACAAGTTGCAGCAATCTCTTCTGGAGATTCTGAAGTTGGCGAACTAATCGCAGAAGCTATGGAGCGCGTTGGAAACGATGGAGTTATCACTATCGAAGAATCTAAAGGATTCACTACTGAGCTTGACGTAGTAGAAGGTATGCAATTTGACCGTGGATACGCATCTCCTTATATGGTAACAGATTCAGATAAAATGGAAGCGATTCTGGACAATCCATATATCTTAATTACAGATAAAAAAATCTCTAGCATTCAAGAAATCCTTCCAGTTCTTGAACAAGTTGTACAACAAGGGAAACCACTTTTACTAATCGCTGAGGACGTAGAAGGAGAAGCATTAGCTACTCTAGTTGTAAACAAATTACGCGGAACATTTAATGCCGTAGCAGTTAAAGCACCAGGATTCGGTGACCGTCGTAAAGCAATGCTAGAAGATATCGCAATCCTAACTGGCGCTGAAGTAATTACAGAAGATTTAGGACTAGATTTAAAATCTACTGACATTACACAACTTGGACGTGCTTCTAAAGTGGTTGTAACAAAAGACAACACGACAGTTGTAGAAGGTAACGGAGAATCTGATCGCATCGCTAGCCGTGTAGGTCAAATCCGTGCGCAATTAGAAGAAACAACTTCTGAATTCGACAAAGAAAAACTACAAGAGCGTCTAGCTAAACTTGCTGGTGGAGTTGCAGTAGTAAAAGTCGGAGCAGCAACAGAAACAGAACTAAAAGAACGCAAACTTCGTATTGAAGATGCACTAAACGCAACTCGCGCAGCTGTCGAAGAAGGTATCGTATCTGGTGGTGGTACTGCGCTAGTAAACGTATACAACAAAGTAGCTGAAGTTGCAGCAGCACAAGAAGGCGACGTAGCAACTGGTCTAAAAATTGTACTTCGTGCACTTGAAGAGCCAGTTCGTCAAATCGCTAACAACGCTGGTTTAGAAGGTTCAATCGTAGTAGACCGTCTAAAACGCGAAGAAATCGGTACAGGTTTCAACGCAGCAAACGGCGAATGGGTGAACATGATCGACGCTGGTATCGTAGACCCAACAAAAGTAACTCGTTCAGCACTTCAAAACGCTGCATCTGTAGCTGCTCTATTCTTAACAACTGAAGCAGTAGTAGCAGATATTCCAGAACCAGCTGCTGGCGGCATGGGTATGCCTGATATGGGTGGCATGGGCGGAATGATGTAATAAGCCGTCTGAACCCTTGATACGACAGGGTTTTGTAGTAAGACGAGAGTTTTTTACTAACATTAGGAATATTAATGGAGGCTTCACATAAGTTCACTGAACTTATGTGAAGCCTCTTTTTTTATTTCTCGTGTTACATGGAGTTAGACATCCTTTGTAATTTGATCATCTGAATAGCCAAGTCCATCCACAATTTGTTGGAGAGTCACAATAACGAGTAAGTATAAAATAGTTAAAGGGTGTAAAATTTTAAAGATTATATTTTTACTATTAAGTTTTTTAGAGATGTGTATATAAAAATATGCATACGTTTTTGGGGAAAAGGAAGTGTTATAATGGTCTTGATATTAAGAAGATTTAAACAACAATACATAGGTGATAGGCGATAAAGGAGATTGATAGAAGTGGTTCAATACTCAGAAAATAATAATCAGAATCAATTTGATGATCACGATAGACATCAAGAATTTGTATTCAAAAATGCTATGGATCATTTTTATGATGGTGTCTTCATCACCGATAAGGAAGGTAAAATTATTTACGTTAATGAAGCATACACGAAAATGGCAGGATTAAAATATGAAGATGTCGTTGGTCAATATGTAGAGGAATTGGAATCAAAAGGTATATTTAAAAATTCTGTTTCACCTGAGGTTAGAAGACAAAAGAAGGTTGTCAGTTCCATTGGAAAGAGCAAAAACGGGGTTGATATGTTAATTACAGGGAAACCGATATTGGATAAAAATAATGAATTGATTTTTGTAGTTGTTAATCAAAGGGATATTTCAGATTTGGAATTAATGAGGCATGCACTAGAAATAACAGAAAGTAAAATGGCAGTAGTTGAAAAAGATAGAAGAAAGAAAGAGGAGGAAATTGAATATTATAAAAGGCATTTTTTCCATAACACTGGAATTATTGGTGATAGTGATGAGATACGAAATGTAATTCAAATGATCAATAAAATTGCTTCGCTAGACACTACAATAACGATCACTGGAGAGAGTGGGGTGGGAAAAGAGGTAATTGCCAATGAAATTTTTCAAAAAAGCCCTAGATCAAGCAAGCAATTTATTAAAGTGAATTGTGCGGCTATCCCACTAAATTTATTGGAATCAGAACTCTTTGGATATGAAAAGGGTGCATTTACCGGTGCAGATAAGACAAAAAAAGGTTTTTTCCAGCTTGCCAATGAAGGCGTAATTTTCCTCGACGAGATAGGGGAAATACCACTGGAATTACAACCAAAATTATTAAGGGCTATCCAACAAAAAGAGGTAATACCGGTAGGTGGCACCCAAGTTCAAAAATTAGATATAAGAATTATTGCAGCAACAAATAGGGATCTGTCACAACAAATAAAAGAGGGGAAGTTTAGAGAGGACTTATTTTATCGGTTAAATGTTTTTCCAATAGATATTCCCCCATTACGAGAAAGAAGAAAAGATATATATGCATTAGGTGAATATTTCCTTAAACAATATAATGAGAAGTATGGGAAATCAGTCATTTTATCTTCCGACACTTATTCATTATTAATGAATTATGATTGGCCGGGTAACGTAAGGGAATTGGAAAATATTATTGAAAGAATAACAATCATTTTTGAAGACCAAACAGTAATAAATAGTGACCGCATTGAGAAGATCATGTTCCCAAATACCATTATTAATAATACAAATTCTGAAAAAGGTCTAAAAGACATTGTAGCGGAGATCGAAAGAAAATTACTCATAGAAGCTATAAAAGAAACTGGAACCACGAGAAAGGCAGCAGAGAAATTAAAGATTGATCAATCCACAGTTGTAAAAAAAGCGAAAAAATACGGAATTATCATTGATGAAATTCGTCATCGCAGTCGGTGATTATTTTCATCAATAGAGTGCTCTATTGTCTGCAATCTTTTTAAGAGAAATAGTGAAGAAGGATGATGAAAAATATCATCATCCTTTTTTCGTTTAAACAATGAATACGCTAGAATAAAGCACTTCCCATATTGGCACGATACTTGCAAATAACATTAGTGTAAATATCGAAAGGAGTTGTATTTTTTGGATAAGGTGATTATTACAGCAGCTTTGACGGGGGCATTTCCTGCAAAGGATAAAAATCCTAATATTCCGTTGACACCACAAGAAATTGCGGATGATGTATACGAGGTTTGGAAGGCAGGTGCGGCCATTGCCCATTTGCATATGGTGGATGAAGATGGGAAAGGCACGATGAGTAAAGAAAGATTCGGGGAAACCCTTGAACTCATTAAAGAAAAAAAAATCGATATCATTTTAAATCTAACTACATCCGGAGATTTAAACGCAACAGATGAGACTAGAATGGCACATTTGATCGAATTTAAACCAGAAATGGCTTCTTACGATGCTGGTAGCATGAATTGGATGCACAAAACTCTATTTTTAAACACACCAACATTCCTTGAAAATTTAGGTCAAACAATGATCGAAAACAATGTGAAACCAGAAATAGAAGTTTTCGATGCAGGTATGTTATACAATGCATTGTATTATATGAAAAAAGGTTTAATTAAGGAACCCGTCCATTTCCAATTTGTACTAGGTGCACCAGGAGGAACAGCAGCAACTGTTGAAAACCTTGTTTATTTAAAGAGTTTACTTCCCGAAAAGTGCACCTGGTCCGCATTTGGAATAGGAAAAGGTCATATGCCAATCCTTTATACAACACTTGCATTAGAAGGACATATCCGTGTTGGAATGGAAGATAATATTTATTATTCAAAAGGTCGTATAGCAAAATCAAATGCTGAATTTGTTGAAAGGGCAGTAAGAGTTATTAAAGAATTGGGGAAAGAACCTGCAACTCCAGCTGAAGCAAGAGAAATTCTAGGATTAGGAAAGCTTACGACAGTTTAGGGGAGTCTGGAAAACATGATTAATAAGATTGCAGTGCTAGGAGCAGGTACCATGGGTCATAGCATAGCCGAAAATTTTGCTCTATACGGTTTTAATGTTAATCTTTATGACGCAAACAAGGAAAGGATAGGGTCTGTAGAGAATGACATTCGTGCAGACCTAGTATTATTAGCTGAAGAGGGTTTTATTGAGGCCGATATTATTGAAAAGACTTTAGCTAATTTACACTATTATTCGGATTTAGAAGAAGCGGTCTATGACAGGGACTTTATTACAGAAGCCATTCCAGAAATTATGGAGTTGAAGCAGCAAACCTTTAAACAATTGGATGAAATATGTCCTAGTTATACGATTTTCGCAAGTAATACCTCAAGTTTGCCATTAAGCGACATGTGGAAATTGGTCTCTGAAAAAAGAAGAGAGCGCATGATGATTACTCATTATTACAACCCGGCGCATATTATGCCAATTGTAGAGCTTTCCCACTTTGGTAATATGCCGGAAGTTATTTACCAAGAAATTGAGGAATTATTTAAATCTATCGATAAACAATATGTAAAGGTTAATAAAGATGTACCAGGTCTAGTTGCTAATCGTATCCAACAAGGAGTTGCAAGGGAAGTCTTTTCGCTCATCGAACAAGGTATTGCTGATCCAGAAGATATAGATAAGGCATTGATGTTCGGTCCTGCATTTCGTTATGCGACAAGTGGACAATTAGAAGTCGCTGATATGGGAGGATTGGATATTTGGTGTACCGTAGGAGATAACCTATTAGCGGTAATGGATAATCGGAAAGAAGCTAATCCTTTATTAAAAGAAAATGTGCTGCAAGGTAAGTTAGGTGCAAAATCAGGCGAAGGTTTTTATAAATATGACCCTGAGACACTTACTCAAAAGAGAAACAACTTTAATAAACGTCTAATCCATCAATTAAAAGCATCAAAATTTTATATGAAGTAATTTTTTCTATCGTGATCGCATAGGACCTCTTTAGATGGCTTTTTATATTCCATATATATCTTTGAATCTAATAGAATTAGTATAATTTAGGTTTGGATGTCAAATTTAATTTATACTATGGGGTTCTTCAGCGGTCACTTTCTATCAGTTTAGATTTACTAAAAGGATGATTGTCGCCCAAAATTTACTTACATTTGGGAGATAAGTTTTTAGAGACGGTGAAATAATATATTCCCTTGGTGTCTGTTTGACCACCCTGGGCACTCTATTACTTTTTATTATAATAATTGGGTGTTAGGAATTATACAAAGAAAGTTCTAAAAAAATGGATGGAGTGATAGGTAAATGCCATTAGTAGCACTGGGTTTAGGAATAGTACTTTTATTTGTTTTAATTATTTTATTTAAGTTGAATGCCTTTCTATCATTAATGATTTCAGCTATTTTCGTTGGATTTTTACAAGGAATGAAACCGCTATCAATTGTAGCGTCCATTGAATCCGGACTTGGTGGAACACTTGGCCATATGGCAATTATCATTGGTCTGGGTGCTATATTAGGTAAAATTATTGCTGATGGCGGTGGGGCCGATAGAATTGCTAATACCCTACTCGATAAATTTGGTAGAAAACGAGTGGACTGGGCAATCTTGGTTGCTTCGTTTGTATTAGGAATTATTTTATTTTACGAAGTTACCTATATTTTACTTATCCCGATTGTATATACAGTGGTAATTGCATCGAAGGCTCCATTAATGCAAGTCGGTATGTCGTTCTTGGCAGGTATTTCCCTCACACATGTGTTTTTACCTCCACATCCAGGGATAACTGCAGCAGCTAACGTTTTAAATGCAAATTTGGGTGTTGTTTTAGGATATGGTCTTATTTTAGCAATTCCAGCAGCGCTTCTTTTTGGTCCATTACTAGGCAGACTATATAAAAATTGGGATATCAAAGTTCCGGAAGGTTTAGTAACAAATCAAAGCTTTGACATGGATGAAGTTCCATCATTTACAACTTCAGTTTTAACGGCTTTATCACCAGTTGTTCTTATTTTGATCGGTGTTATTGCACAATTTTCACTGCCTGAAACATCAACTATGTATACGGTATTAACATTCATTGGGAATGCCGATATCGCATTGTTACTTGGACTTTTTCTTGCTTTATATGTATTTGGTCTGCATAAAAAGCGAAAAACTATGTCTCAATTAATGAAGTCAGTTGAGGCTGCGTTAATCTCTATAGGTGGAATCGTCTTTATTCTAGGTGGTGGTGGTGCTTTTAAACAAGTAATTTTAGACAGTGGAATGGCCGATTACATTGCCGCGCTTACAAGTACATGGGATATATCACCGTTTATTTTAGCTTGGGTTATTGCTCTTATTATTAGATTAGCAGTAGGGTCTGCAACTGTTACTATTTTGACAACTGCGGGAATTATGATCCCAATTGTTGAGGCGACAGGTGTTAATGTAGAATTGACGGTTATTGCTATTGCAGCTGCGTCAATTGCTTGGGCTCCACCTAGTGACGTATCCTTTTGGATGACGAAAGAATACTTCAATTTGACTATTGGACAAACAATTAAATCAGTGTGTTTTATGTATACACTAGTTGCCATTTACGGAATATTAGGGGTTCTAGCACTGAATGCATTTATAGGATAATTATTGGATAAAGCGTAGTATTCATTACCCGAAGACTATAACAGGGTTGATGGATATTTTATACAAAAAAATCAGGGGGAATCAACATGAGCTTTAAATTAGATGAATTTATGGATTTAAAAGTATCTGAACGTATAAATATAGTTAAGGAAATGGCCAATTTAACGGAGGAAGAAGCGAAAACTATAAATGAACCAAATGCGCTAAAGATAGATGTAGCTAATAGCATGATTGAAAATGTTATCGGGACATTTGAATTACCTTATGCAGTCGCTTTCAACTTTCTGGTTAATGGGAAAGAGTATGTAGTCCCAATGGTTACGGAAGAAGCTTATTTAGTTAGCTCGGTCACAAAAATGGCAAAAACCATTCAAGAATGTGGCGGATTTACTGCGGGCTATACTGAAAGTTTAATGATTGGTCAAGTTCAATTAGTAGGTATCGAAAATCCAACATTGGCAAAATATAAAATTCTAGAAAATAAAGATAGAATCATAGAAATAGCAAACAATAAAGACCCTAAGCTTGTTTCCGTAGGCGGTGGAGTAAAGGATGTTGAAGTTAGAATTTTAGATTCAAATATTGGCCCTTTAGTTACGGTTCATCTATTAGTTAATACCGTTGATGCGATGGGGGCAAATGCAGTAAATACAATGGCAGAAGCAGTTGCACCATTCATTGAAGAACTAACTGAGGGTAAGGCAAAGTTAAAAATATTATCCAACCTTGCAGATCGTAGAATTGCTTATTCTACTGTGAAAATCAATAAAGAGCTTTTAGGTGGAGAAGAAGTAGTTGATGGAATTGTAGCTGCATATGAGATTGCTGAAGCTGATCCATATCGCGCGGCAACACATAACAAAGGAATTTTAAATGGAATAATACCAGTTGCATTAGCAACATGTAATGACTCTAGAGCAATTGAAGCAGGATGTCATGCTTATACTGCTCGTTCAGGGCAATATCGTCCTTTAACAAAATATAAGAAAGACAAAAATGGTGATTTATTAGGGTTAATTGAAACACCGATGGCAGTTGGTACAGTTGGTGGTAATATCAGTACCCACCCTATGGCTAAAGTCTCGCTTAATATTCTAGGTGTAGAAACAGCTTCGGAATTAGGACAAGTAATAGCATCAGTAGGACTTGCTCAAAACTTGACCACTGTTAAATCGATTGTAACTGGCGGTCTCCAAGCTGATTTTGCTCCATTACATGCTAGAAGTGTTGCTATTCAAACAGGCGCTACCAATGAAGATTTGAACTACATTATTGATTTAATGGTGAAAAATAACAATTTCCAACTGGATTATGCTAAACAGTTGTATGCTGAACTAAAATAACAGGACAACAAAAAAATGAGTTTTAGGTGATATGGAAAAGATCAGTATTAGATCGAATTGAAATGGAGGTCTAAAAATGAAAGTAGGAATAATGGGAGTTGGTTCTCTTGGAACAATTATTGGTGCCTTAATCGCTGATGAAGGTCAAGAAGTAGATTTAATTGATGCATATGAAGAAAATGTAAAAGCACTAAATAATAATGGTGCTAAGATTACAGGCTTCATGAATAAAACTGTAAAAGTAAATGCAATCTCACCCGAACAAATGAGAGACAAATATGATTTAGTTTTCTTATTGACTAAGCAGGTTTATAACGTAACGGCATTACAACAGTTAATAACACATTTACATTCGGAAAGTGTAGTTTGTACATTACAAAACGGTATTCCAGAGGACTATGTATCAGAAACTATTGGAAAAGAAAGGACAATTGGCGGTGTAGTAGGATTCGGTGCCACCTGGAAAGGACCTGGTGTTTCTGAATTAACCACAGCTTCGGAAGTTGTCCAAAAATATGCATTTGATATTGGAGAACTTAATGGGAGTATAACCCCTCGACTAGAAAAAATTAGTTCTATTCTAGGGTTAATAGGTCACTGTGAGGTTTCAGATAATATACTTGGAATTAAATGGTCAAAACTTTTAATGAATACTACTTTTAGTGGTATGTCAGCAGCTTTAGGTTGTACATTTGGAGATGTCCTTAATAGTGAGAGAGCAATGTATAACCTTGCGCATATTGCAGACGAAACAATTAAGGTAGCGCATGCTTTAGGGGTGAAAATGGTTCCAATGCAAGGGAAAAACTTTGAATTTCTAGAGTTAAAAAATGACTCTTGTATACCAAACAAAATGGAATTTTATAGAGAAGTTTGGGCTCCTCACAAGAACCTTAAAGCAAGTATGCTTCAAGATTTAGAAAAAGGTAGAAAAACCGAGATTGACTACATTAACGGATATATTTGTGAAAAAGGGAGAGAAGTAGGTATTAATACTCCATATAATGATTTGGTTGTTAAGTTAGTAAAAAAGGCAGAGGAAGAGAAATATGTACCAGAGTTCTCTGTGAATCTACAATACTTCAATGAAATTAATGTGAATATCTAGTTTTGTAAAAATGGATTTAATCATTGTTAAACTAATCATAGGTGGAAGTTGGTAGTTTGAGAGGAGAAATCGGCCAAGTTCTTGAAATAACAAATGAAAACTAAATGTAAATAGTGGAGCCATAGGAGCTTCAACAGATATTGAAATGAAAAAGTAAAGTACAATGAATAATTACCAATTAACTCACTTTCCCTTATTATATACTCGGGAAGTGAGTTTTTTTCTATTCTAACCAACAGGTTGGCAAGTGTAGGCTGGAAGCAAAAGGTTTCAACATCATACCACGTTAGCCTCGTAAGACATCAATCAGTAATATGGGGAGAAAACCATGTAAAAAAGAATAAATGACTCCTTGAGAAGATACTCACAAGTTCAATGAACTTAGGAGAAGTTTTTTGTTCACTTCTCACAAAACGTTAGACGAAATGAACAAACCCTGTTATAATTTTGTAGTGCATTCGGAGCGGTTTAAACCGTCTTTTTCGGAGCATACTTAGATTAGTAAATATTTATCAAGAAGGGAAATCGTATCATGAGTAACTACAACGCAGTAACAGCAAAAAATACAGAAAATGCCCCAAACGGTAACGGTCTATATTCACAAACTGTAGCATTCTCTCATTACAACAATCTTTCAGCACAATTACCTATCGAACCACAAACGGGTAAATTGGTAGCTGGTGGTATAAAAGAGCAAGCTGAACAATGCTTTAAAAATATTAAGGCAATTGTAGACAGCATCGATCACGTTATGAGCGATATTGTTAGAATCACAGTATTCGTTAAAGATATCAAAGATGTGGACGCTGTAGACGAAGTTTATAAAACATTCTTCCCAACTTATGTTCCTTCCCGAACAACAGTTGCAGTTGCAGCTTTACCTATGGATGCTTTAGTACAAATTGAAGCACTTGTTTCACACGGTGAAGGTACAATTCCAAACGCCCCACAAGCAGGCGACCTCATCAAACTTACAAATAATACGGCAAATGCACCAACAAGCCCACTATCTACACAAACCGTGTCTTTCTCTCATTACAATAACCTTTCAGCTCAATTACCTATCGATCCAAAAACTGGTAGATTGGTAACTGGTGGAGTACAAGAGCAAGCTGGACAGTGCTTGAAAAATATCAAAGCAATTTTAGAAAGTATCGACGTTCCTTTTGACGATATTGTTAAAATTAACATCTTCCTTAAAGATCTTTCTGATACTGAAGCTGTAAATGAAGTTTATTCAACATTCTTCCCGGATTCAGCTATTGCTAGAGCTGTAGCATATGTTCCTGCACGTACAGTAGTTGCAGCTGCGGCTTTACCTATGGATGCTTTAGTACAAATTGAGGCAGTGGTTTCCCACGGAGACGGTACACCTCCACAAGCTATTGAAGACAGACATGGAATTGTTATATGGGCAAACAACACTGAAAATGCACCAAAGAATTCTCTATCTACACAAACTGTAGCATTCTCTCATTACAATCACCTTTCTGCACAATTACCTTTGGATCCAAAAACTGGTGAAATGGTAGCTGGTGGTGTAAAAGAGCAGGCTGAACAGTGCTTGAAAAACATCAAGGCAATTGTAGAAAGTATCGACCATGTTATGGATGATGTGGTTAAAGTAAATATCTTCGTTAAAAATATTGAGGATATGGATGCTGTAGATGAAGCTTACAAAACATTCTTCCCAGGTGGTGTCCCTGCACGAAGAACAGTTGGCGTATCAGCTTTACCTCAAGATGCTTTAATCCAAATCGATGCAATTGTATCTAACGCTGAAGGAACACCTCCAAAAGCATAATAGTCAATTGTTTGTAAATACAGGAACGATCAAAGGGCTGTCTCAAATGAAATTGAGACAGCCTCTTTCTTTTATGAGTATAGTTGAAGAAGCATGAAGATTTTAGCCGATTATGGCAAAAAGCTTCATGCTTTTTTGTTTTGGGACATACCAATAAACAGGACTGACATGCGACTCTATGCAAGTGAATTTTTATCTCGTTTTAACGGCAAGTCAAGACTCTAGCTTCAAGATTTACGAAATTTTTTGCACGGGTTGCAAAAAACTATGAAAAAAACCTGTCATTAATTATAAGAATTTAAACAATTTTCTTTTTAATTAAGTGTAAAATGATATTTTCGATATATTTCTTTTAAGTATTATTAAAATTTAGTTATAAAGAACTACTATTTATCGTTACTTAAGACTCGTGAAATCAATTATAATTTATAAGGAAGATTTACTATAAGCATAAATTTATTTATTGAAGGAGTCTTACCTAAAGATAAAAATCACTGTCCTTCGAATCGATTCATACAACCGAGATTATCCGAAGAAATGAATGAAACTGTACCCAACGGAGTATTCTCATTTCATGGTGACAAGAATTCGCTTATTCAAGGTATATGGGAGATCCTGCATTCTTAATTCCAACAAAAACATGGGGATTAATAATCTTTCCACAAAGATAACGAAGCACCAGGTGATTTTACTAAGTATCTCTTGATTAGAGGAAAGGGGAAAACAGTAACGGCGCGTCAAAAAAGTTATAGATGAATTTCAAAAGTATAGTTATGATGTGTTAAGCATTTGGAAAGCAAAGTATGAGTTTAAGGTTGTAGACTGTATAGATAGGAAGGAATATATTAATGGTAAAGAAAGATAATAGAAAGAAGTTAAACTTGTTTTCTTGGATAAAAAATAGTATTTCAACAAAAGTGGCTTTTGTGCTATTTATAGCTATCATCATTGTATTTTCAATTACAGGGTTTCTGATTAACTCCTATACGAAATCCATATTGGTGCAAAGTGTAGAAGAAAACGTATCGACGAAAAGCGAGGCAATTGCGGATCAAGTAAATAATATGTTTGCTGATAAAGGAACGATAGTAAGGCAAATTGCAACAAACCAGGAGATATTAAAATACTTGAATACAGCTGGCTCAAGAGATGAAGCCACGACCAATGCATATTACGATGGAGTTTTAAAATCACTTGATGAGATTGTTAAAACAGATGATGCTGTTGCAATGGCATGGATTGCTAGTAATAAATCTAATTTTCTAGTAGGAAGTAATAATGTTGTATCAGATCCAAGCTTCGATATAAAAAGCAGGCCTTGGTATGAAAAAGCCGTAGAGGAAGAGGATGTATATTTTACGGAGCCGTATATGGATGAAGTATTTGGAAAAATGATTTTAAGTGCTATGAAACCAATTAAGGAAGGTAATAACACGGTTGGTATCATTGCGATAGACTTATTTTTAGATGAATTACCCCAATTAATGCAATCTTATAAGATGGGAGAAAACGGATATTCATTTTTACTTTCCAACGATGGGACTATCTTATATCATCCAAATAGCGAGTTAATACTGGAACAAAAACTTCAATCACTTTCCGGTGAAATAGGGAATGTCGGTCAGAAAATGGTGAAAGGTGAAAAGGGACTAGAATTAACGCAAGTAAATGATAGCTTAGAATATATCGGTTATTCCCCAGTTCCAACAACTGATTGGTCAGTTGGTACATCTATACCACAAGAGGAAGCATTGAGTAGTCTTAAAACTTTTACATTGATGATGAGTTTATATTTTGGTATTGCTTGTTTCATTCTTATTGTCTTAGTATTCTTCCTATTAAAAGGTATGTTAAGAGGAATTCCACTGGTTACTAATGTAATGGAGCAACTAGCTGCAGGTAATTTAAATCAGGAAGAGATACAATCAAAATCTAAAGATGAAATAGGCCAATTAGTAACATCTACAAATCAATTGAATCAGAACTTGCGATCTATAGTAAGTCAAATCAATACCGTTTCTGAAACAGTAAGTAGTCAAAGTGAAGAATTGACTCAATCAGCAAACGAAGTGAAAATGGGTGCAGAACAAGTGGCAATTACTATGCAAGAATTAGCGTCTGGTTCTGAAACGCAAGCCAATAGTGCGAGTGATTTATCATTTGGTATGAATAGTTTTGCAGAAAAAGTTCAAGAAGCAAATGAAAATAGTTATCGTATTGAAACGAATTCAAAAGTAGTTATAAACATGACGAAAGATGGATCTGAGTTAATGAAGAATTCAATTGCTCAGATGGACAAAATAGATAAAATAGTCCGAGACTCAGTTCAGAAGGTTCAAGGGCTGGACAAGCAATCACAAGAAATTTCGAATTTAGTAACCGTGATTAAGGACGTTTCTAATCAAACGAATCTTCTAGCTCTAAATGCTGCAATTGAAGCTGCAAGGGCTGGAGAACATGGAAAAGGATTTGCAGTAGTAGCGGATGAAGTAAGAAAACTTGCTGAACAAGTATCTGATTCTGTAACGAATATAACAGATATAGTAGGCAATATTCAAAAAGAATCTGGTCTTGTATCGGAATCGCTACAAGGTGGATATGAAGAAGTAGAAAAAGGAAAAGCACAGGTGGAATCCACTGGCGAGACTTTCCGTGGAATTAGTGAAGCTGTAACAGAGATGGTTAATAGTATTACAACTATTGCTGAAAACTTAAGTGAAATTGCAGCAAATGCACAGGAGATGAATGGAGCAATAGAAGAAATTGCTTCTGTTTCGGAAGAATCTGCAGCTGGTGTTGAACAAACATCTGCATCTTCCCAGCAAATAAGCAGCATTATGGAAGAAGTGGCCGGAGGATCGGGTCAACTAGCAAAATTAGCTGAAGAACTAAATGATTTAGTAAGACATTTTAAATTATAAACAAATGCTACAAATATTACTGAATAATAACGATACTTAATTAATGAAACAGACACAAAAAATATTGTGTCTGTTTTTTAATTTGCTGTCCATACAATAGCAATGGAGCAGTTTTGAGAGAAATAAGGAAAATAAAATGTCCTTATTATCAAAAATTATAGAGAATCCACTAGCGTATTGAATATAAATAGTCATTAATAATTGTTATATTGTTTTGATAATTTTTACTCTCTAGTTTTATTTGTAAAGTTGAAATGGACAATTTTTATTAAATTATATAGTGTGGGAAAACCCTGAGATATTAGAGAGTACAAATAAGAGAGCATAATTAAATTCTGTAGAATACCGTTATTTAAGTGATATATATTATTTCATATATTGCAAAATTCTATAAATAAGTAATGGAAGCGACATTTTTTTTAATCCGAGGAACACAAAATGGTAACAATGCTTTGGTATATTCAATGCAGGCAGATGATGGTGCTGCCGGAAAATTTGAGTAATACCGTTGCTCAGAATAAGAAGAGGTGAAACGATAGATAACGGAATTTATGAAAAATCCATCCTATCAGTAGAAAAAATACGAATTAGGAGAGATCAAGTAATGAATAAAAAACAAATGGAATCGAAGAAAGCTAATAAAAATTTATCGAAGAAAGTAGCGCCACTGGTGATGTCAACATCTATGATGGCAGCAACTTTTTTAGCAGCTGGTGCTCCTATTTCTGCAGCAGAGCTTGATACAAAAGAAGTTAATCCAGAAGTTATTGAACATGTGAAAAATCATGGTCAAGAAGTATCTGCATTAGCGAAAAGTCTATCAGGGTCTCCTGAAAAAGGTGAATTAGTTAGCAAGCTAGCTCGAGTTGATTCCGAAACAACTAATGATAATCCAGATAATAAAGACAATATAGATGATACAAATGATGATACAACGGCGGAAGAAGCCGAAGCACCGGCAGCTGAAGAAGGCCAAGAAGCAGATGAAACAGAAGCAGTAGAAGAAGCCGAAGCACCAACAGCTGAAGATGGCCAAGAAGCGGATGAAATAGAAGCGATAGAAGATGAATCAGCAGAAGAAGCCGAAGCACCAACAGCTGAAGATGGCCAAGAAGCAGATGAAACAGAAGCAGTAGAAGATGAATCAGCAGAAAAACAAGAAGTACCAACTGCTGAAGAAGGCCAAGAAGCGGATGAAATAGAAGCGGTAGAAGATGAATCAGCAGAAGAAGCCGAAGCACCAACAGCTGAAGAAGGTCAAGAAGCAGATGAAACAGAAGCGGTAGAAGCCGAAGCACCGGCAGCTGAAGAAGGCCAAGAAGCAGATGAAATAGAAGCGGTAGAAGATGAAACAGCAGAAGAAGCCGAAGCACCAACTGCTGAAGATGGCCAAGAAGCGGATGAAACAGAAGCGGTAGAAGATGAAACAGCAGAAGAAGCCGAAGCACCAACAGCTGAAGAAGGTCAAGAAGCAGAAGAAACAGAAGCAGTAGAAGATGAATCAGCAGAAGAAAAAGAAGCACCGAAAGCTGAAGAAGGTCAAGAAGTAGATAAAACAGAAGCAGTAGAAGACGAAGCCACAGAAGAACCGGCAGCTCCCAATGCTGAAGAAGACCAAGTAGATGATTCTAGTGCATGGGTAGATAAAGCTTATCAATTTATCGGTGATGGCTATCACAGTGTTATTGGATACTATCAAACTCTTATTGAACAAAAATTAGCTCAAACAAGTGAAGAATCTGAAAACGTGGAAGCTATTGATGTAGTGTCCGATGCAGATGAAACAGATACATCAACTATTGAGGCAGATGCATCTCAAGACATCTCTGTTGATATCGAAAACACAGACCTAACAAATGATGCTGGCGTTAATCTAGAAAAACCAGTAAATGTAGAAAATGAAGAGCAAGCTTCTGAGGTAGAAACTCAAGAGCAAGAAACTGTAGAATCAGTGGAAAATCCAGTGCAAGCAGTAAACGAAGAAGAAAATTTAGCTACTGAAACAGAACAAGTGAGTCAAAATGAAGTAGAAAAAGAATCCGAACAAATCTCTTTGAAGGATAAAATGGTAGTGTACTATCAAGACCTAGTAGCTTCATTTGCTAACTTTATGAACTTCTTAAAATAAGAGTGACTCTAGCATAATTGATCGCAGTCCAATGAATTCGAATTGAATAAAAAAGGAGGGGGATGAATAAAGGAGAATATTCATTTCCCTCTTTTTGATATTGAAAGGGTGCATGTATAGCAAAAGTGAATTGCTGAATTAATGAAACAACATTTAGGATAATCTAGAGGCATCTCATCAGTTGTATAAACTTTTGAGATGCTTCTTTTTCATTACTTATTTAATTGGAGATGAATATTCTTAGTGAATTGATCGTTGGAGTGCCCGGTCCGTCTACGATTAGTTCGAATGCTAACAGAACCTTCTAGAAAAGAGTTGTGAAAAGATGCCCATTATATTATTGCCAATCCCTCATTTAACCATAAAGCTTCTACTACTTCTACTGGTTCATTTATAAAGCCTCTTACCAGAAGTCTATGTAATTAAGGGACGATATTCATATGTCTCCTTCCATGAGATTTCCAATTATCTTTCGAAGCGATACATATTTCGTAAATAGGAGTTCTTTTATCTAATTTTTATTATATTTATAATAATGATTATTTCGATTCATTGTAATCACTTATTTAACGAATCAATGCTTGTTTTTGTGCTTGAATAGCATTTTAAGGACTTTAGAAGTGTTACTAATATAGTGTTTTTTGTTATCAATCTGTAATTTGTCGTTCATGCTAGTGTAATAGTTTTTCTCTATACTGATACACGGAATAGATAGCAAGGGAGAGAGAGTAAGTTGAAATAATAATTATTCGGAAGATAATAATTAGAGAGTAGATTGTAAGGGAGAATTTAGGATGATAAAACGAATTAGTGCAATTATTTTAACAGCAACGATTTCTATGTCTTCGTTAGTAAATCCTGCTAATGCAATGAATGGAGAATCGGAAGGGAATAACCCTTGGATGAACACCAAGCTGTCTGCTGAGGAGCGCACTGAGCTGCTTCTCGATGAGATGACGATGGAACAGAAAATCCAACAAATCGCCATTTCGCGCTTCAATGAGAACGATACCGGAGAGACGATTGTGATCAACAAGGGTGGTACTAGTAAGTATCAGAACGGCGAATTCGCACCCGAGGGTACCTTGCCTGGTTGTGAGTGGCAGGACACCGGCCGTCAGATTCATGGGATTGACGAATTAGGAATTCCCACTGTCCGTATGACTAATGGTGGTACGGGAGTAAAAGGTGGATCATGTGGTAATGACCCAGAGGCAACGGGACTACCATCTACCCCGGCTCTGGCTGCGACTTTCGACCGCGAGCTGAACTATGAGGCAGGTCGAATTCTCGGCGAAGAGACACGTGCCTTCGCTCATCACGCGTTGCTCGGACCGGGCATGAACTTAATACGTCACCCGTACGGTGGTCGTAACTATGAATACTTCAGTGAGGATCCATACTTGACGGGTATACTGGCTACCGAGCAAGTCAAAGGCATCCAGGGGCAAGGTGTTCAGGCACAGCTTAAGCATTTGGCCGGCAACGAGCAAGAAACGGAGAGATGGACGATGGGTGTCCAAGTTCCTTCACAGGCCATGAACGAGCTTTATATGCTGCCTTTTGAAATGACTGTCAAGGATGCTGATCCAGCCTCAGTGATGTGTTCTTTCCCGGATGTTAACGGTACTTATGCTTGTGACAGCTCTGAATTGCTTCAAGATGCACTACGGAACAATTGGGGCTTTGACGGATATGTTATGAGTGACCGTCGTGCAATTCATGACACGGTTGCTGCCATTAAGGCGGGTATGAATGTCGAGCTAGACTGGGCACCGCAGTATTATACAGAGGAGATAATCCAGGATGCCCTTGATTCAGGTGAGGTGACAGAGGAGGACATCGACAATCTTCTTCGTCCGCGTTACATCAAAATGATAGAATTCGGCCACATGGATGAACCTTACGACAAGTTTTTACCGGAGATAGTCGATCCGATTGCTAATGGTGCTAGTGCACGAAAGATGGCTGAGGAAGGCGCCGTGCTTTTAAAGAATGATAACGACTTCTTACCACTTAACGGTGAACCGAAGTCTATTGCACTAATCGGTGTTGAATGGTTTGCCGGTGAGGCAAAGATGTCCCCACGCTCCATTCGAGACAATAATGAGAACGTAAATGCTCCTTACACGGTCACTCCGCAAGAAGGACTAGAGAACGTTATCGAGGAATTAGGCTATGATACTAAAGTGACATACAACGATGGTCGCGACCCAAAAGCTGCAGCTGAGCTGGCTGCTGAGTCTGACGTCGTATTGCTCATGGTCGGAGACAACCCACATGAGACTGTGGATCGTGATACACTTGGATTCCCGGCTATCGACCTTGACACACATAAGGATCGAGAGGATTGGGTGGAACAGGAGCCGCTGATTGATGCAGTCTTGGAGGCCAATGCAGAGAATACAGCTGTGGTCTTGAAGACATCCGGTACAGTAATAATGCCGTGGTTGGATAAAGTGCCTGCTGTGCTTGAGGCTTGGTTCCCAGGCATGGAGGATGGCAATGCTGTTGCAAACTTGCTTTACGGTAAAGTTAACCCTTCTGGTAAGTTGCCTATGACATTCGGTGCAACTGAGCGTGAAGCTGCGTTTGCAACAGAGGAGCAATTCCCTGGAACACGTCAAGATACTGGCAAGGTAGGCGGTCCAGGCGCATACGGTGACGGTTCTGACCAGCTAATCGCCAAGTACACGGAAGGTCTAGAGATGGGCTACCGCTGGTATGAAGCCAACGATGTGAAGCCAGTCTTCCCATTTGGATACGGTCTATCTTATACGACTTTCGAGTATGGTGATCTTAAGGTGAAAGAGGTCCATGATGAAGGCAAAGGCAATAACGGCTCATTATCCGGTATTGACGTATCCTTCACAATCAAGAACACTGGTGACGTTGCCGGCAAAGAAGCTTCACAAGTCTATCTGACATTGCCGAACGAGGCAGGACAGCCAACCAAACGTCTTGTGAACTTCGAGAAGGTTGACCTTGAACCAGGTGAGAGTCAACTCATGACTGTGCGAATTAATCAGGCAGACTCCAACCACCCGTTCTCTTACTTCATTCCGAAGGAACCGGACAACCTAGCGAACTGGGCTGATGGCCAGTGGGCTACTGTTGATGGAAAATACCGCGTACATGTTGGTGGTTCCTCTGCAGACACTCCATTGGAAAAAGACATCCCGTTGAACTTCAAACTTCACAAAGATAACGGCAAAGATAACAATGGCGATAACAAAGATGACAACAATGGTAACAATGGCGATAACAAAGACGATAACAATGGTAACAATGGCGATAACAAAGATGACAACAATGGTAACAATGGCGATAACAAAGACAACAACAATGGTAACAATGGCGACAACAAAGACAACAACAATGGTAACAATGGCGACAACAAAGACAACAACAATGGTAACAATGGTGATAACAAAGACAACAATAATGGTAACAATGGCGATAACAAAGATAACAACAATGGTAACAACAAAGACAACAATAAAGACAACAACTATGGCCACAACCAATGGCTATATCAATGGTTACACCAATGGCTACAAAAATGGCACCAAAAATGGCAACAACAATGGCAAGGGGTACTCTAAGAAATAATCCCCTCGCTATGTGGGATGTTAGAACATCCCAAAAGCGGTGAGCGCTTGTGCTCACCGCTTTTCTCGTCGCCTTCTTTAGAAATGAGAGAGACGAAAAGAGTTCAGAAAGGACGTGAGAAATGATGAAAGAATTTGTTCGAAACAGCAAGCGAGGACGGGTGTATACATGGTGGATGGTCCTTGGCTTGGTGTTTTTCTTGACTGCTTGCACTGTCGAGGAATCTAATGGGCCAATCGAGAGCGATGAAGCTGTAGAACCTGCGCCCTCAGAGAATGAAGAAGTTGTGAAACATAGACCGACTGAGCAAGGCGACTGGCAGCTCCCTGGCTTAGTGGATCGGTCTGGTGAGCCGATTGAGGTGGCGACGCCAGGTCCGGTCACGGGAAAGCGACTTAATGTTACGGATTTTGGAGCAGATCCCAAACCGGATTCACCCGACGACGCAACAGCCATTCGGGAGGCCTTGGACAATGCTGAACCCGGTGACGAAGTCCTGCTACCAGCCGGCACGTATGACCTGCGATCCACAGACCCGGACGACGAGTCTGCGAACATCGTGTTGCGTAGCGGTGTAGATCTACGCGGTGAGGGTCAAGAGAACACCATCCTGTTGACCTCCCTCGACGGAGAGGAGGATAGCCGAGTGATCCGGGGCTCGGGCGTTCACGATGTTCGCATCGCTGATTTCACTATCACCTCCCATCATGAGGGACCTCTTGGAGACGACCCCGACGACGGCGATGCAGGTGGCGGTCCGATGTACGGGATTCATCTCGGAGCCAAGGAAGGGCAAGCTAGCTCTCAAATACTGGTGGAGAACCTGAGCATTCGTAGGTTCGAGCGCCATGGTATCTCGGTCAAGGCCAGCCGTGAGGTGACGCTCTCTGAAAACTACATCAGTGAGGCAACTGCCGTCGGTCCCGGTGGACAAGGCTACGGCATAGCTATCGAGGGATCAAGGGACCAACACGACCCGGATGCCGCCAACGACTCCCGGCACAATGTGATCATCGGCAATACCTTCGAGGGCAGTCATCTGCGGCACGCTATTCTGCTTCAGTTTTCCACACACAACAATCTCGTGGCAGACAACACCATTGTCGGCAGTCACCTTGATGCCATTGACCTGCACGGGGAAGGCGAATACCTGAACGAAGTCCGCGGAAACACGATTGTTGGAGGTCAGCGGGCGGGCATCGCGCTGGGTAACTCAGGAGGAGACAAGAACAAACACGATGCCTCAGGGCCTGGAAACTGGGTGCACTCCAACAACCTGATCGGAAATCGTCAAGGAGTCCTCGTTATACTAGGAACTCCTGATACTCTAATCGAGGACAACTGGGTCAACGCTGGGGAAAATTCAAAGGTTGGCATAGAAGTCCACAATGGGCCGGGAACGAAGTTGCTCAGTAACCACATTACTGGAGGTGCTGAAGGGTTCTGGGCTATTCGACTCGCTGAGGATCGCGGTGCTGATGGACGGGGAAAAGGAATCCCCTCAGACATCAAGATCGAGTCAAATGTTATGCGACAGGTTGCTAACGGTATCAGGATTGATGCGGGGGAGAGACTTCATTTGGTGAAAAATCTCCTCAATGGGATTGATGGAGCTAAGCTAAGAGTGGCCGATGGTATCGATAGTGTGAATGTTGAGTAACTGATAATTCTTATTCAAATTTCTATAATTAACCCAGTCTGCACATTAAATGAGGGCTGGGTTTCACCTAATGTTGCTTTCTGCTCTTAAAAAATTTATAGGTATATTTTGGTTCCTTATTCAATTTTGCTGAAGAAAACGAAATGGAAGGACTAATTTGTGGGCATATTTATAATATCTTGTGTATAAATATCTATTAAAATTGAAAGCGTTTTATATTTAACTTTTTGAATAAACCCTTGATTGTAACGTTTCACCCTGTTAAAATCAAATTATTATTTTTTTCAAACATATTGTTTGAATAAACTTTCTTTAATAATTATTCATTTGATATAAAAATACATTCACAATAGGAGTTAAGATATATGGTAAAGTACACAGATTTAAATGTACCACTTAGGACGATAATGACACCTGGACCAGTAGAGGTTGATCCAAGAGTATTAAGGGCGATGGCTACCCCGATTTTAGGACAATTTGATCCTGCATTTACGAATATTATGAATGAAACAATGGAAATGCTTCGGGCTGTATTTCAAACAGAAAATCAATGGGCCTTCCCGGTTGATGGAACTTCCAGAGCAGGTTTGGAAGCTGTTCTGTGCAGTATGATTGAACCTGGCGATAAGGTTTTGGTTCCAATATACGGACGATTTGGTTATTTGTTAACTGAAATCTGCCAGCGTTATGGAGCAGAGGTTACGACAATGGAAGTTCCTTGGGGAGAGGTTTTTGACCCTGAAGTAGTCATCAATAAAATTCACGAAGTTTCTCCAAAAATTGTTGCCATTGTTCATGCTGAAACTTCAACTAGCTGCATGCAGCCATTAAAAGAAATTGGTGAAGCTTGCAGAAATGCAGATGTTCTGTTAGTTGTTGATGCTGTAGCATCTTTAGGTGGAGTTGACCTTAAAGTGGATGAGCTTAAGCTTGATGCAGTTATTGGCGGTACACAAAAATGTTTATCTGTTCCATCTGGATTAGCCCCGGTTACTTATAACAAACGGGTTGAAGAAGTGATCAATAAAAGAAAAAGTATTGAGTTAGGCTTAAAAACATCTCATAGCGAGTTTTCGAATAATCGAATTATGAGTAATTATTTTGATTTAGCACAGCTTCAGGATTATTGGAGTCCTGTCCGTCTTAACCATCACACGGAAGCGACAAGTATGCAATATGCACTTCGAGAAGGGCTTCGTATTATTCTGGAAGAAGGACTTGAAAACCGATTTGCTCGTCATAAGTTAAATGAACAGGCGTTAGTTGCGGGTATTAAAGCGATGGGATTAGATATATTTGGTGATGAAAAGCACAAACTGCCTGTTGTTACTGCAATTGAAATACCAGTAGGGATTGATGGCGAAGAGGTACGTGCTATGATGTTGGAAGATTTTGAAGTGGAAATTGCCAGTTCTTTTGGTCCTCTTCACGGTAAGATTTGGAGAATAGGAGCGATGGGATATAGTTCCCGTAAGAAAAATATTCTTCATGTTCTTTCAGCCTTAGAAGGGACGCTTATACGTAAAGGCTTTAATGTTAATAGAGGCGAAAGTTTACAAGCTGCATTAAACGTATATGATGAATACAAAAAGACAGGCTTTAAAACTGTAGAAGCAGATAAAATAATCATTCCTAGCATGTGATTAGCTGGATTTTATAAATAGGGTATTTACAAATGATTAGTAAAGATATAACCACTTCTCCATAGTAGAGAGGTGGTTATTTTTTTATGCTTTCGAAATTTGTGAACAACGAAAGAGGATGCTCCGCCCTAATTGAGTGGAGCATCCTCTCTGATTTTGGGTCAATTGTCTTTTTGAAGATGCTTTTTGAGAAACTGAATAACCTCATCAAATGCATTTTGTACAGTCCCATTTTGCCAATCATCATCAAATACATGTTTGCCGTTTGGAATAGTGATCAACTGGTTTTCTACTCCCGCTTTCGTTAATGCTTCCGACATGGATACCGATTGTTCGTATGGAACGTCTTCATCTATTGTTCCGTGTAATAAAAGGGTTGGTGGATAATCCGAATCTAAAGTAAATAATGGACAAAATGATCGAAGCTCATTTATGTCCATGTCGCTTATTTTTTTAATCCAATCGCCGTTTTGTCTTGCATACATATAGATAGCATAACGTTTTTGGATCGGTCCAACGGTAATCACTTCATTGGATACGAGCATGTCGGCAAGTTCTTTCGGTACAGCTGTCATTTTTTTATAATGAGGGCTAGGTTTTAGAGCCCAATCTGCAGTAATATCACCGTAACCATAGAACGAGACAATTGCTTGTGGTTTTATATCAAACGTTCCAGATAAAAGGGCAAGATAGCCACCTGCTGAACCGCCAATCACCGCAATTTTTTCTGGGTTATAGTCAAACTGTTTTGTCCCTTCATTTTTTAGCCAGGAAAGTGCATCTGCAATATCTGTTGCTATATCAGGAACTTTTGTTTCAGGTGCAAGACGATAATCGATTGAAAATACATTAAATCCTGCCTGCAAATAAAATTCAACTTGTTCTTCTTTCATATCTTCTTTGGATCCCCAAAATAGACCACCACCATGAATATAAACAATGACAGGTGCAAACTGTATAGAAGCGGGATAAAAATCTGCTTTTATTTCAAATTGTTCTTCTTTTTTATAAACGACAGTTGTTTTCATTGTTGTAACACACACTTTCTATAGAATAGTTTTTGTTAGTCAATTTAATGATTCAATATGAAATTATATCATAAAAGTAAATTATCCTCGTTGAAAAACACTTGCTAGATGCTTCCCCATCTATAAAAAGAGTGTATTAGGGAATAACTAATTGTTAGGAAATGATGGTTCACATATTGCGAAATTTTAAAGAGGTGTTTTTTAGAATGGCCAAAATTTTAGTTGCAGGAGAAATTCCGCAAAAGGGATTAGACTTACTAGTAGAAAAGCATGAGGTAGAGGTGCACCCGAGTGAAACATTAATTTCTGAAGAAGAACTAAAAGAACCTATTTATGATAAAGATGTCCTCTTAAGTTTATTATCAACACCTATTACAAAAGATATTATCGATTTAGCTCCAAACTTAAAAATTATCGCAAAACATCGGGAGAAACAAATTTAGTTTAAGTCCAATTAAAATAGAAGATGAAATGTCCTAATCGAGGGAGGAACTGTAATGACGTATGATCTAATTATTAAAAATGGCAATGTTGTTTTTCGAGATGGTGTCCGCCAAGTGGATATCGGAGTGAAGAATGAAAAAATTTCTTGTATAGCTGAAGAAATTACAGATGAAACAAAAGAAGTTATTGATGCGAGTGGGCAATATGTGATGCCTGGTATGGTCGACACGCACGTTCATATTAGTGAACCTGGTCGAACTGAGTGGGAAGGATTTGAAACAGGATCAAAAGCGATGGCTGCTGGAGGTACGACGAGCTATGTAGAAATGCCACTAAATGCATTACCGGCAACTATTAATAAAGAAGCGCTCGATCTTAAACTGGATGCTGCGATCGATCAGAACTATGTTGACTATGGCTTCTACGGCGGACTTGTACCCGAAAATCTAGATAAGCTAGAAGAATTAGCAGATGCAGGTGTTATGGCGTTTAAATGCTTCCTTTCCGATATTACAAGTGATATTCCTGGAGATTTTACGAATGTCGATGATTATACGATGTACAAGGGAATGCAAAAAATAGCAGAATTAGGTGGGATTCTATGTATCCATGCTGAAAACCCATCAGTTACATCTAAGCTTACGGCAGAAATGATTAGAGAAGGGCGAACCTCTGCAGCCGAATATGTTGATTCACGACCAATTTTCACGGAAGTGGATGCGGTTCAGCGTGCCGTTTTGTTTGCAAAAGAAACAGGATGTAAATTACACTTAGTACACATTAGTACATCAGAAGCTGTTCAAGTAATATTTAGAGCACGTTCGGAAGGGTTAGATGTAACGCTGGAATCTTGCCCTCATTATTTTGCTATGACTGCTGAACAAGTAGCGGAAATTGGTCCAGAAGCAAAATGCCAGCCGCCGATCCGAAAGGCAAAAGACCAAGCGAAGTTATGGGACGAGTTATTGAATGGTAACATTGACTGGATAACCTCTGACCATTCACCATGTACGGAAGATTTAAAGCAAGGGAACATTTTTGAAGCATGGGGCGGTATTAGTGGCGTTCAAAATAATGTGGATTTAATGTTTGATTTAGCTGTAAAACAACGTGGTTTAGCAATAGAAAAGTTTGTCGATTTGATCGCATTTAACCCTGCCAAACGTTTTAATTTGCCCTATAAAGGGGAAATAGCTATTTATAAAGACGCAGACATTATTTTATTAGATCCCAATCAATCCTATGTTGTGAAAAGAGAAGAACTATATTACAAAAACAAACACAGTGCCTATGTGGGCAGAAAAATTGACTGTCGTGTAACAAAAACGATTGTTCGCGGAAATGTTGTTTTCGATTTACAAAAAGGAATAGTAGGGGAACCAATCGGAAAACTATTGTCTGCTGTAAAGTAAAATTGTCTTTTGGACTTTTAATAAAGGGAGCGATAATCATGACAAATTACGATTTAATCATAAGAAACGGGCATATTGTCACCTCGGAGTCAGTTGCCAAAGGGGATATTGCGATTAAGGATGGCAAGATTGCCGAAGTAGCGATAAATGAAGAAATTAGTGCAAAGGGTGCCAATGAAATAAACGCAGAAGGTCTTCATGTATTCCCGGGTCTTATAGATTCTCATGTACATTTCAATGAACCTGGAAGAACGGAATGGGAAGGTGTCGAAACAGGCAGTAAAAGCTTGGCTGCAGGCGGAGTAACGTCCTATTGTGATATGCCCCTAAACAGTACGCCACCAACAATTAACAAAGAAAACTTAGAGTTAAAAAGAAAGCTTTCCGAAGAAAAATCGGTTATCAATCCGAATTACTGGGGCGGGCTAGTACCGGAAAATATTGATAATTTAAAGGAGCTTTATGACAATGGTGTCGTTGCCTTTAAAGCATTTATGTCGCCAAGTGGTATAAATGATTTCCATCATGCAGACGATGAAACGCTCTATAAAGGAATGGAGGAAATCGCCTCTATTGGTTCACTACTTGGTGTTCATGCGGAAAGTACAGTAATTTGTGAACAGCTGGCTACAAAGAAGCTGCAAGAAGGAAAAACATCTGCACGTGACTTTGTTGAATCAAGACCAATTATTTCAGAGATAGAAGCTGTGCGAAGAATTATATCTTATGCTGAAGCAACGGGATGTAAACTCCATATCGTCCATGCAAGCAGCAGAAAAGTAGTTCAAGTTGTCGAAGAAGCAAAACGTAGAGGCGTAGATGTGACAGTAGAAACATGTGGACATTATTTATCATTAACTGTGAAAGACTTAGAAGAAAAAGGAGGCTTGGCAAAATGCGCTCCTCCTTTGCGAGATGAAGAGGAGCTAGAGGATTTATGGGTAGCGGTTGCTAATGGGGAGATTGATGTGATTTCCTCTGACCATTCTCCAGCGCCTGCTTCCATGAAGACGATTACGGATAATTATTTCGAAGGCTGGGGAGGCATCTCTGGGGCACAATCTACATTTAATATTATGCTGACAGAAGGCTATGCTAAGCGGAACTTACCTTTAGAAAAGATCGTAGAGTTAATGGGAACCAATCCTGCGAAAATCTTTGGTCTAACCAATAAAGGTGATATTGCAGTTGGTTATGACGCGGATTTTGCGATTGTTAATCTAGAGGAGAGCTTTAGATTAGAAAACGAAGATTTGTTCTATCGTCATAAGCATTCGCCATATGTGGGAATGACATTTAAAGGGAAAGTTAAGAAGACTATTGTAAACGGTGAGGTAGTTTTTGAAAACGGCAACTTTCCAAAAGCGTAATAAAATTTGTATAATATAAGAAAAAAGCAATAACGGATTACAAAAGGGCTGAGGCATATCTCTGCCCTTTTGTTCGAGTAGAAAGGAGGGAGTTAAGTGGAATTTCGCGTGAAAGATGTTTTGAATTTATCATCCCTCAAAGAGTCAGTTGTTTTAAGTGGGGAGCAATATTTGCATAAAGTTGTAAAAGGTTCTACTATAATGGAAGCTCCAGATATTACTGACTGGTTAAAAGGTGGAGAACTCATATTGACCAGTTTGTACCCAATCCGTTTTTTTAACGAGCAGGAGCAAAAGCAGTTTATTGCGAAGTTAGCTGAAAAAGAAGTTAGTGCATTAGTGATTAAAAATCATCGATTTGTAAAAGAAATTCCCCAGTCCATCATTGATGAAGCGGAAAAGTGTAAACTGCCAATCATCCAAATTCCTAAAGAAGTTCCTTATGTAGATGTACTGTATCCAGTAATGGAAGAAATTTTGAATACGCAAGTAAAAAAGCTACAGTACTATAAAGAAATCCATGACCAATTTACAGCTTTATCATTGGCAGATGAAAGCCAAGAAAAAATAATTGAGACATTAGAGAACCTAATAGGAAATCCTGTTGCCTTATTTGATCGAAATTTCTTTTGCATAGCTACCACACTCCCTGGTTTAACTGATTTCAAAATTGTAGAAAAAAATTATTACTTTGACGAAACAGAAAAAATGAAATTTCCACATTACCGTCAAATCGTTAGGTATACGGAACAAAAAGAGAAAATTGGACATCAAATAGTCGTTCCAATTGAAACGATAAACCATATAAAAACTTATCTATTAATAGGTGAAATGAATAAACCTTTAGAAGAGCTTGATTTTATTGCGATTGAAAATGCTGCAACCTCCCTTTCGCTAGAACTAGTTAAAAAATTTGCTGTAGCAGAAGTTGATAAACGATTTAAAAATGATTTACTGGAACAATTAATCGAAGGAAAACTACCTTCTAATATTCTTTATCAAGATGCCAATTTAATTGGTTGGGATATAGAAGGGGCATTTGCAGTTGTTTTATTCAAGATAAGCAAAAAGAACGAACTGATCTCCTCGAAGCAAGTGAAACGAGGAATTTCCAATGGCAACGAAGAGATATTGCTTCATGAGGCTATTCATCAGTATTTACCAAATATGATTATGGGCAGTAAAAGCGGTTTAAAGGTAGTGCTTTGGAAAGTTAATATTGAGGACCCAGAGTGGTTGGTCAAAATTAAAGTAAAAGTATCAAGTATATTAGATTTGGTAAAAAAGCAAGCTAACGAAATAATTATTCAAGTGGGGATAGGGACGCTATCAGAAAATATAAATAGCATTTCTGAAAGTTACATAAAGGCACAGGATGCCTTGGAATTTGGAGAAGTTTTAAATGGTAGGGAATTCGTAACTTCTTATTCTGAACTTGGGGTCTTTAGGATGTTAGGTAAGTTTACTAATTCGGAAGAGTTAAAGACATTTATACCTCCATCTTTACAAATGTTGCTAAACTATCAACAGGCAAACAAAACAGATTTGCTAACTACATTAAAAGTTTTTTTACAATGCAATCAAAATGCAACAAAAGCATCCCAGCTTCTTTTTATCCACCATAAAACAGCTGTCTATCGTATTGAACGCATCAAAGAAATAACAGGGATGAATTTTGAAGATGCCGAAGAAATGTTGTTAGTTCAAATTGGATTAAAGATTATTGAACTTCTTGAACGAGAAAAGATTTAAAAATATTAAGTTTTACCAAAGAAAAGAGTAGGAGTGTTAAAGAATTATGAGAAAGACATATCGTGCAAAAAATGTAACAGCATCAGGACCATATTCACATGCAGTAGAAGCAGATAATTTCCTCTTTTTATCTGGCCAGACGGCAATGAATGCGGAGACAGTAGAAAATTTACAAGGAAATATAGCAGAACAAACCAAACAATGCTTCACCAATTTATCTGAAGTGTTAGAAGCGGCAAATTTAACATTTGATAATGTAGTGAAAGTAAATGTATATCTAACGGATATGAATAATTTTTCCGCTATGAATGAGGTTTATAAAACATACTTCCAGGAACCATACCCAGCCAGAACTTGTGTGGCAGTTTTAGCATTACCACTTGGAGCGGAAGTAGAAATTGAAATGATCGCTAAGAGAAACGTATAATGATTTAAGAGAAAGCGAGCCTAGCTTCCTATCTCAAAGCACTGGAAAACATTCCAGTGCTTTTTCTTTACTTAAGAACATAAAACACTTAGATAGCCACATAATATTTACAACTAATGTGAGAAGTAGTGTTTTGTATGTTAACTGTGGGGTATAAACATACTACGTAGTAAGTTAACCTGTTTATATCTGCTAGGATTAGAATAAGCCATTAGTTCTAATAAATGTCGGAAAATTGTCATTAAACTTTCATAAAAATGTAATTGGATATCAACCCCTGTATTTCAATAATTATGTTTTGTTGTCTATTTAATCATAGAATTTTTTTGTTCAATGTGTACAAAAGACTATGCAAATAAGCTACTATATCAATAAATGTTATGCAGTGTATATAGTGAGGGTTTGTACATTTTGTTTAATAGACATAAAGACCTCTTGGCTAAAGCTATGTATAATAAATCTTGTTCATCGTGAAACCGTTTTCGAGAGGATAGTAAAGTTAATCTAATGTGACTCGGAATTATTTTACTAATTAAAGTGAACTGCTTTTTATGGAGAGAAAATTACCATTCCAAATGCAAACACTACGTATAGTGTAATAATTATATAGCAACAGGTTAAACTATTATTTATCGTCAAAAATAAACGTAGCTTTAAATACATCAGTCGATAAAAAAGGAGTATGACAAATGTCTACAGCAAATGAAAGTTTCGATGCAAAAGAAACACAAATTGAACATGCCACAGGATTAGATAAATCACTACATCCAAATTCCGAAAAGGATAGAACCGTTAAGCCAAGAGACTATATTTTCATGTGGATGGGCGATGGGGTTAACATAGGGAATATGACGTTAGGAGCCAGTGTAATTATAGCGGGAGTAGCAACGCTAAACATCTTCCAAACAATGCTGGCAGCACTAATTTCCATTGGGATCATATCCACTATTTTTGCATTAAATGACCGACTAGGCTATAAAACAGGTATACCATACGTTGTACAGCTAAGAATGTCTTTCGGTACAAAAGGAACAGTTATTTCGTCATTACTACGCGGTGTACCTGCTATTGTGTGGTATGGTATTCAAAGCTGGATTGGCGGTACTGCACTTAATGAATTTTTAAAGATTATTACGAATGGATCTTTTAATAATATTGTTGTTTGTTTTGTAGGTCTTCAATTATTACAGATTGTTATATCACTATTTGGCTTCCATGCGATTAAATGGGTAGAGACGGTTGCGTCTATTATTTTCATGATAGGACTTATTTATGTTTTTGGAATCCTGGTAACATCATACGGTACTGAGATTACTCAAACTTGGGTACAAGCAGAAGGGTCATGGGGAATACATTTCTTTGCACTGATTATGGTCTTTTTAGGAAATTATGCAGGGATCTTTGTTAGTGCTGCCGACTATTCTAGAGAGTTGAAAACGGGTATTAGCGATAAAAAACGTGGGGCATTATACTTTGTTCCAATCACTATTTCATATGGTTTTGTTATTGTTATTGGTGCTATGTTAGCTTCTGCAACAGGTGTAACGAATCCTGCAATAGCACTTCCAATGGTAATCGAAAATCCATATATTTCTGCGGGTGTATCTCTATTTATCGTTATTACAGTAATTGCGACAAATATGGTAGCAAACGTTGTTCCACCAGCGTATGTAATTACATTACTGACAAAATTAAATTATAAAATTTCTGTAACGATTACAGGATTGCTTGCTCTATGTGCATTCCCTTGGTTACTTATACAGGAGTCATCAGCTGCAGGTCTTAATATGTTCGTTCTTATCTACTCTGCATTTTTAGGGCCGGTTATCTCGATCCTATTGGTTGAATATTATATATTAAGAAAACAGAGAGTGAATACTGGCGATTTGTACAATGAAGGAGGCCCTTATGCTGGCTATAATCCAGCAGGTTTGCTTGCGATGTTTATCGGAGCGGCCGCTGCGTTTATCGAGGTAGAGTTGGCATGGATAATTGGTGTAGTAGTAGCAGGAATAGCGTACTACTTATTATCAAAATATGCCTTCAAGGGTTCAAGTTTCAAAAAAGGGACAATTTTCGAGAAATAACTTCTTTCTGAAAATACCTTGTGGGAGTATATTTCCATAAGGTATTTTTGTTGTTTGTTTTGCACAACGTTTTGTACAAAGTGTACATAACGGTGCCCTTTCTTATTTACAATGGATAATAAAACTTGTTGCTTTTGGTTAACTAACCTAAAGAAGTGTAACTATTTTTTTTGTATACTAATGTAGTTCACTGTTATAGTAATTAATCTTTAAAGGATTAATACAGTTTTATTCACATATAGCTGCTTAGCGTTAGTGGCATTGTAATAAGGAGGAAGTCTTTTTGAAACAATTTAATAGAGAGAAAGCGATAGCTGCCGGCTATAGTAATGACGTTTTGCCCACAACAGAAGCTGATCGAAATTGGGGGATAGGGAATTTTTTCACTGTTTGGATGGGCTCAGTTCATAACATTCCAAACTATGTCGCTATCGGTGGTCTTTTTGCGTTGGGGATGTCAGTTGGTCAAGTCTTCTTGGCAATTATGGTTGCCTCTGTGGTCATTGCTCTTATGCTAGTTCTTAATGGTCACGCAGGATCCAAATTCGGATTGCCGTTTGCTATGCTGTTGCGTTTATCATATGGCCCAAAAGGAGCAATGATCCCTGGAGTATTAAGGGGAGTTATTTCAGCAATTATGTGGTTCGGATTTCAAACGTTCGCTGGAAGCCAAGCACTATCAATTTTAATCGGAAAGCTATGGCCGACTTATTTAACGTTGGGCGGAGATTGGAGCTTTTTAGGATTATCATTGCCAGGATTGCTTTCGTTTTTAATCTTTTGGTTATTAAACGTTGCTTTGATATATGGAGGAATGGGGTTCTTGGGTAGATTTACCAATATTCTTTCTCCACTTGTTTACATTGTTTTTGGAGGAATGGCGATTTGGGCTATTAACTTAGCAGGTGGAATTGGCCCTATTTTGGCTCATACTGGCTCAGGGATCGAAGGAAATAAATTTATTATCTTTTTTGCTGCATTAACAGCAATAGTTGCAGCATGGGCAGCGCCGATTGTAAATGTTTCGGATTTCACGAAATTAGCGAAATCTACAAAAATCCAAGCTGTCGGACAAACAGTTGGAGTTGTTGTGACATATCTTTTGTTTGCGATTGCGAGTATCGCGATTATTGTTGGATCAGAAATCGCTTTTGGAACACCGATATGGAACGTACTTGATGTTGTTGCTAGATTTGATGGGACGTTTGCAATCGCTATTTCCGTTCTTACTCTATGTTTAACAACATTGTCGGTTAACGTTACTGGAAATATCGTTCCTGCTGGTTATCAGTTAGCTTCTTTATTTCCTAAACGACTTACTTTCAAATCAGGAGCAATCATTGCAGCGGTCATTGGGATTCTTACAATGCCGTGGAAACTGATGGAAAGTGCAACAAGTGTGTTTACTTTCTTAAATATTGTTGGTGGGATATTAGCTCCGGTTACCGGTATTATGTTAGCTCAATATTTCATCTTATCCAAAAGAAATATTGATTTGGATGCATTATATGATGCCAAAAAGGGAAGGTACCATTATACAAAGGGTTTTAATGTAAATGCGATTTTAACAACAGTCATTGCAGGAGTCGTTTGTTTGATTGGCAATTTCGTTCCCTTTTTAAAACCACTTTACGATATGTCGTGGTTTGTAGGGATCATTACAGCTTTTGTTCTTTACACAGTGCTTGAATTTAGGCATTTAAAAGGAAACTTGTTAGAGACAGCTCCAGAGTTACATAAGGAGAATAGTTAATAAAAGAAGTAACTAATCGAATGATTAGTAAAAAGTGGTAATTATAATATGAAAGCTGAGAGGGGAATTCAAATGAATTTTGATTTAGTTATTAAAGGCGGAAATGTTGTACTGCGTGATGGTGTTTACAAATTGGATATCGGGATTAAAGACGAAAAGATTTCTTGTATTGCTGAACATATCACAGATGATGCGAAAGAAGTAATTGATGCAGCTGGTCAATATGTTATGCCAGGAATGATCGATACGCATGTTCATATTAGCGAACCTGGACGTACAGAGTGGGAAGGTTTTGAAACAGGATCTAAATCGTTAGCTGCTGGAGGGACGACTAGTTATGTGGAAATGCCGCTTAATGCACTTCCAGCGACAATCAATAAAGAGGCATTAGATCTTAAGTTGGAAGCAGCAGTCAATCAAAACTATGTAGACTACGCATTTTACGGTGGACTTGTACCTGAGAACCTGGACCAACTTAAAGAATTATCTGATGCTGGTGTTCTAGCTTTTAAATGTTTCTTATCTGATATTACAAGTGATATTCCGGAAGATTTCGTAAATGTAGATGATTACACATTATACAAAGGAATGCAAAAGTTAGCTGAATTGGATCAAATCCTATGTATCCATGCAGAAAACGCGTCCGTTACATCTGGACTTGCTAAAGAATATGAAAGAGAAGGTAAAAACTCTGGAGTAGAATATGCGGAATCACGTCCTATTTTTACAGAAGTGGAAGCTGTTTCACGCGCAATACTTTTTGCGAAAGAAACTGGTTGTAAATTGCATCTTGTTCATATCAGCACTTCAGAGGCAATACAGACTATCTTGAAAGCACGTGCAGAAGGTGTAGATGTAACAGTTGAATCATGCCCTCATTATTTTGCTTTCACTGCCGATCAAGTGGATGAAATTGGACCAAGAGCAAAATGTCAACCTCCAATCAGAAAAGCTGAAGACCAAGCAAGATTATGGGATGAGCTTCTAAATGGGAATATTGACTGGTTAACGTCTGACCATTCACCTTGTACAGAGGACTTAAAACAAGGTAATATTTGGGAAGCTTGGGGTGGAATTAGCGGTGCGCAAAACAATGTCGATCTTATGTTTGACTTAGCTGTTAAACAGCGCGGATTAGCCGTTAATAAATTTGTTGACCTAATTGCAACAACGCCAGCTGAACGTTTCAATATTCCTCATAAAGGTGAAATTGCAGTTTCCAAAGATGCGGATATCATTTTAGTGGATCCTAACCAGTCGTATACAGTTAAAAGAGAAAACCTTTACTACAAAAACAAACATAGTGCATATGAAGGTAGAAAAATTGATTGTCGCGTAACAAAAACAATTGTTCGCGGAAATGTGGTATTTGATTTAGAAAATGGAATTGTCGGAGAACCAGTTGGAAAATTAATCTCTGCTAAATAAGATAAATAAATGGTTTATTCAATCCCTTTGTCATTCTCGAATACGATTATGGCAAAGGGATATATATACTTGGAGGAATGAAAGATGACTACATACGATTTAATTATTAAAAATGGGAAAATTGTTACAGCAGAATCCACTGTTCAAGGGGATATTGCGATTAAAGACGGGAAAATCCAAGAGGTTGGTCAATCTCTTGAAGGCACTGCGGATCGAGTAATCGATGCAGAAGGACTTCATGTTTTGCCAGGGTTAATTGATACGCATGTTCACTTCAATGAGCCTGGAAGAACTGAATGGGAAGGACTTGAAACAGGAAGCCGAAGCTTAGCTGCTGGTGGAGTTACAACCTTTTTCGATATGCCTTTAAATAGTACACCGCCAACAATCAACAAAAAAAACTTAGACTTAAAAAAGGCTTGTGCGGATGAAAAATCGATTGTAAATCCTCATTACTGGGGCGGACTTGTTCCTGAAAATATTGCGGATTTAAAAGAACTACATGAGAATGGTGTTATCGGATTCAAAGCATTCATGTCACCGAGTGGTATCGCTGATTTCAATCATGTGGACGATGAAACGATTTTCAAAGGGATGAAAGAAATCGCTTCTCTTGGATCTCGTTTAGCAGTTCACGCTGAAAGTACAGTTATTTGTGATCAGCTTGCGGAAGAAAAGCAAAAACAAGGTAAAACGACTGCAAGAGATTTTGTTGAATCGAGACCGATTATTTCAGAAATTGAAGCTGTAAGAAGAATCATCTCTTACGCAGAAGCAACTGGCTGTAAAGTACATGTAGTCCATGCAAGTAGTAGAAAGGTCGTTGAAGTCATTCGAGCAGCGCAAGAGCGAGGCGTCGGTATCACAGTTGAAACTTGCGCGCATTATTTAGCTTTAACTGTAAAAGATCTTGAAGAAAAAGGTGGATTGGCGAAATGCTGTCCTCCACTACGCGATGAAGATGAGGTTGAAGATTTATGGGCTGCAGTTGCAAATGGAGAGATTAATGTAATTGCCTCAGACCATTCACCAGCTCCTGCTTCTATGAAAACAATAACAGATAACTATTTCGAAGGTTGGGGCGGTATCTCCGGTGCTCAATCAACATTAAATGTTATGTTAACTGAAGGATATTTTAAACGTAACCTGCCTTTAGAGAAAATTGTAGCTTTAACAGCGACAAACCCTGCTAAATTATTTGAACTTGATGGCAAAGGGACAATTGCTAAAGGATACGATGCGGATATAACGCTTGTAAATTTAGAAGAAAGCTTTGAACTTAAGAATGAAGATTTATTCTATCGTCACCAACATTCACCTTATGTAGGTATGACGTTTAAAGGAAAAGTTAAATCCACAATTGTAGCTGGTGAAGTTGTATTTGAAAATGGAGAAATCACTGCTTCCAAAAAAGTGAATGCATAAATAGTAAAAATCCCAAACCTCTTCAGGTTTGGGGTTTTTTACTGTCTAGCTTAAGATGCTTAAACTTTCTTAACTAAATGCTTCTTCCTCATCTAACAGAATAGAGCCGATGACGAGGGCTACGCGTATACGTAAAGAATCTGATGGATCGCGAAGAGAACAGTTTAACAGTTCCTCAGCTTTTTCTATTCGATATTTCACTGTATTTCGATGGACAAATAATTTTCGAGATGTTTCCGAAAACTCACATTGAGCATCTAAGTAAACTTGAATCGTTTTTACTAGTTCCTGATCTTCCTTTGTTTTTGGATAGGCCAAAGATTTTAATGTATTTTCGTATAGGGCTTTTAAGTCTTTACGAGGAAGAGATTTTAACAATTCCTCTAAATCCCTTGTTTTGTAATATTTTATAAACCCTTTTAAATTTTGCTCATACCCGGTTAATATCGCTTCCACAGCTTCATAATAAGCAGTCGGTATCTCTTTGAGAGAAGGCACTGAGTGGCTTACTCCAAAGGAAAGAGTGAAATCGCCATTAAAGCTTGCTTGGACATTTTCTACGAATTGTGTAATTGTATTAATTTCTTCGTCGCCATATTTAGGGAATTGTAACATCATTGCGAAGTACTTCCCTTTTGTAAATAAAGTTGCTTCTAAATTTTGATGAATAATTTCATCTTCCAACTGGTCGTAAACACTATTGTGAAGCTCTCCAACCTTTTTCTCATAAAGTTGCAACGTTTCATATACTTCTCCTTGGGCGTCAATTGTGCATACTACACAGACATTCTCCATCCCTTTTTGAAGTCCATAATAGTTAGAGCGGCTATATATTTCTTCGTCAGACTGGATTTTCATTTCGATTAAATCAGCAAAGAAGTTATTTTTTAACAATCGCGAGTTTTCTTCGATTGCTTGCTCTTTTACGATAGTAAATGAAATGACATTGCCTGCCTGTTCGATTGCCATTTGCGAAGATGGATATGGTAAGGTGAGTGAATCGAAAATGACTAGCATGCTAGGATATTGCCGTTTTGTATGAACAGGGAAAGTGGAAACATTTTGATGTTCCCTTGATGGAATGGAAAATGTTGTTCCTTCTCGTGCAACAAGTATGTCTTCCTTTATCTTTTGAAGAATCTCTTGTTTTATCTCCTTCATTGATTCCTTCACAAAGTCGTGGCTTTGAGCAATCATTTCGCCTCTATGATTCAATAAGAGTGTTGGACGTGCCAAAAGGTAACCTAATTGTTCTAATAGAGCACTTAAACTATATCCCTTGATAAGCATATTGGAGAACTCTTTTTGCACATGTAACGCATAGTACAGTTGCTCTGCCTCATGATCATTCAAATAATTCAATATGTGACGAGAAACTTCCCCTAAAGTATGTTTTGTAGGCAGATCAATAATTGGAAATGCGAGATTATCAGCCAGTAATTTTACTTCAGGAGGTAATTGATGAAAGAATCGGCTAATCTTGATAACAAGACCAGAACAATTTAAGTCGTGCATTTGTTTGATTAGCTCGCAGAACTTCTCTGTGTCATCCTTAAAAGCATATCCCGTTGAAAGGAGAAGATGATTTTCGGCTAAAAAGTTAATCACGTCAGGTGTATCAGATATATTTACAGATTGTACATTTCTTGTTAGACCGCGATGGCCTGCAAGTACAATACCTTCTTTCATGCCTTCCAATATAAATAAATCATTTATGGTTTTCATGCGAATACCCTCTCTACTAAAGTTTCCATAAGAAATATTACTCTAGTTCCTATACTATCCATTTTACGTTAAAAGTAAACAAAAATCAAAGCTCAAATTGGTCATAGTAAACAATGACAATTTCAAGCAATAGCTGTAGACTAGAATAGATAAAGGCTAAAAATTAGGGAATACTAAATTGGTCATACATCCAGTACAGATGCATTAGTAGTTATTATTCTACGGAGCATTAAGACTGTTGTTATTCATAAAAAGAAAGGTGATTGTTATTAACGAATTATTAAAATCAAGCAACTGGATTTCGGGCTTACAGTGGCTCTTTTTTATTTTTACGAACATTGTTGTCATACCGATCACTGTCGGAGCGGCTTTTGAACTTTCCCCAGGCACAATTGTCAATATGCTTCAGCTTTCCTTTATCGTGACAGGATTGGCATGTATCGTGCAAGCGTTTTTGGGGCATAAAAGAGCCATTATGGAAGGACAATCGGGCCTATGGTGGGGTGTAATTTTAACGCTATGTAGTACAGCTGCGGCACAAGGGATGCCATTACCTATTTTAGGGGGCAGTTTAACTGTTGGAATTATCATTACCTCAATTTTGACTTTTTTGATTGGTGTAACAGGGCTAGGACCTCGTCTTGCCAATTTATTTAAACCTGCCGTAATGGGTGTGTTTATGTTTTTGTTCGGATGTCAATTAATTGGAATCTTTTTAAAGGGAATGCTAGGCATTCCATTTGGTAACCAAGCAGCGGGTGCTCATATCGACGTATCCATTTCCTTATTATCGATCATAGTTGCGATTATTGTAATCGTGATTAGTGTAAAGGCACCTTTAAGTGTACGACGCTATGGTCTACTTATCGGTATTATCAGTGGTTGGATTGTTTATGCGCTTATTTTTAAGCCGGAAAGTGCTGTCAGTGAAGCTACATCGTTTGGCCTTGAGCTATTTCCACTAGGAAAGCCTGCATGGGATATCGGAATAATCATGACGACTGTAATCGCTGGATTATTAAACTCTGCAAATACGATAGGCGCACTAAAGGGAACGGAAAGTATGTATAAGGTGGAAACGACTAAATCTGAATACAGAGCTTCCTTTACGATTACAGGTATTTTTACGCTTATCGCCGGATTTTTTGGGCTAGTTCCAAATTCACCTTACGTATCTTCAATCGGCTTCCTAAGTCAAACGGGAATTATAAAAAGAATTCCTTTTGTTCTTGGTGGATTAATGTTTCTTGTAATGGGTCTAATACCGCCAATTGGTCACTTTTTCTCACAGCTTCCATTAAGTATTGGTAGTGCAGCATTATTTGTCTCTTATTTGCTTCTTTTAAATTCTTCCTTGAATTTCTTCAAACAGGTTGAATTTAATACGGTAAATGTCTATCGTTCGGCTGTTCCGTTGTTTGTAGGAGTTGTGATTATGACCCTTCCTGCATCTTATTTTGTTACTATTCCAAGTGTAATCCGACCAGTTCTTAGCAGTGGATTGCTAGTGGGAATCATTCTAGCTCTACTATTAGAGAACTTGTTTAAATGGGACAATTACGGGAATGAAGATAGTGGTAAGCAAAAGGATACAACAAGTCCGGTTAATGATTGAACCGCTCGACAAATTAAATGACGAGAACAGGAATTTGGCAAGAAAAGTGAGATATCATAAATGGATAAATAAAATATAGAAATTTGTCCATTTATGCTAAAGACTATTTTTGTGGCAATGATTACAATGGAGAGTGTAGCGAAAGACAATAAGTTGATACAAGACAATTCAGTGCATACTATCCGCATGTATTACAAACAATAGAAGCGTTACCAAAATAATTATAGAAATTACATAGCGCAGAGAAGGATGGTGAAATAGGTGGACGATATGAAAGACATTGTACAAAAGCTTGACAATTTAGCAGAAGAAACAGCTGGCAAGCTTGAATGGTTAGCCGAATTCGGAAAAGATCCAGAAGGCGGAGTTTCTCGTTTACTTTATACAAAAGAGTGGGTTGAAGGTCAACATGCATTAAAAGAATGGATGGAGAACGAAGGCCTGGAAGCTCGATTTGATGATATTGGGAATTTATACGGAACGTTAACAGGAAAAAACACAAACGAAACTGTTTTGACTGGCTCACACGTGGATACTGTAAAAAATGGCGGCCGTTTTGACGGTGCATATGGAATTGTTGCGGGAATTATTGCATTGAAATATTTGAAAAAACATTTTGGTCAACCACTAAGAAATATCGAAGTTGTTTCGATGGCCGAGGAAGAAGGAAGTCGTTTTCCTTATGCCTTCTGGGGTTCAAAAAATATAGTCGGATTAGCCAAAAGAGAAGATGTAAAAGATATTACGGATTTTGATGGTATTCCTTTTGTGGAAGCGATGTCAAAAGCTGGATTTAAATTTAAAGCGGATGATACTGCAAAGCGTGAAGATCTCAAAGCATTTGTAGAAATTCATGTGGAACAAGGTAGCGTTCTGGAAACGGAACAAATTCCAGTAGCGGTTGTCTACAGCATTGTGGGACAAAGACGTTTCACTGTTGAAATTACAGGAGAAGCAAATCACGCAGGCACGACGCCGATGGGTTACCGAAAAGATACCGTTTATGCAGCTAGCCAAATGATATTTGAACTTATATCGATGGCTAAAGAAGAAGGAGATCCGCTTGTTGCAACAGTCGGCAAGATTGAAGCGGAGCCGAACATTGTAAACGTTGTTCCTGGAAAAGCGATTTTCACGATAGATGTTCGTCATACAAATAAAGAAATATTGGTGAACTTCACAGAAAAGATGACTGAAAGAATGAAAGAAATTTCAAAAGAACATGGTGTTGAAACAGTTATCGATATGTGGATGGATGCAGATCCAGTTCCAATGGATGCAACCATTGTTCAACTGATTGAAAACCAATTTAAACAAAATGGTTTAAATTACAAATTAATGCACAGTGGTGCGGGACATGATTCTCAAATCTTTGCTCCAGTTGTACCAACAGCTATGCTGTTTGTTCCAAGTTTAAAAGGGATCAGCCATAATCCGGCTGAGTTTACAGAACCAGCAGATTTAGCAGAAGGTGTAAAAGCACTCATTGGTGCACTTTATGAATTGGGTTATAAAGAATAACACTGTGAATTCAATGTACAGATAAAAATATAAGCAAACAGAGGAGAATGTAATAATGGGTTATCCAAAGGATTTACTTTCAAGCAGATCAATTATTAAACCAGGTCAATATGCGCTTATCGCTCCAGAGGGATTAGTAAATAATGTTATCCCTGGATTTGAAAATTGCAGAATTTCCATCTTAGGTTCACCAAAACTTGGTGCTAGCTTTGTTGACTACGTAGTAACAATGCACGAAGGCGGAAAGAATAGCAAAGGTTACTGCGGTGAAGAAGATGTACAATGCTTTGTTTATGTTCTTAGCGGAAAAGTGAAAGCAAAAGCGGATGACCAAGAGTTCATTCTAGAAGAAAGTGGTTATTTATATTGCCCACCAGGCGTAACAATGTATTTGGAAAACATGGAATCAGGAGATTCTCGTCTATTCCTTTACAAACAAAAACACAACCCACTAGAAGGACAGAAGCCTTGGGTTGTTTCAGGTCATGCGAATGAGATTGAGTATATGGATTATGATGATATGCACAACGTACATCTTAAAGATCTTTTACCATTAGATCTTGCTTTTGATATGAATTTCCACATTCTTTCATTTGACCCGGCAGCTAGCCACCCATTTGTTGAAACACATTACCAAGGACATGGTGCTTACCTATTATCTGGTGAGGGTATGTATAACCTAGATAATGAATGGATTCCAGTCAAAAAAGATGATTACATCTTTATGGCTCCATATGTGCATCAAGCAGCGTATGCAGTGGGTAGAGAGCCATTAACATACGTTTATTCTAAAGATTGCAATCGGGATGCATCATTATAATACATTAAAAAAAGAGGTGTCACGATGAGATTGAAAAGCGAAGACTTAAAAAGTCTAATCAAAACAAAGCTTCACAAGGCCGGTCTAAATGAGGAGCATGCTGATGTCGCGGCAGACGTATTAACTTTTGCTGACGCAAGAGGCATTCACTCCCACGGTGCTGTTCGCGTGGAGTATTATGCAGAACGAATTGCAAAGGGCGGGATCAATACGAACCCAGACTTTAAATTCGAAAAAACAGGCCCTGCATCTGGCGTATTTCATGGTGATGGCGGTAATGGCCATATAGCTGCGAAATTAGCAATGGATGAGGCAATCAAAATGGCTAAAGAAAGTGGAGTTGCCATTATTGGTGTGAGAGATATCTCTCATAGCGGTGCCATTTCCTACTTCACGGAACAAGCGGCAAGTGAAGGTTTAATCGGCATTTCCATGTGTCAATCTGATCCGATGGTTGTTCCTTTTGGTGGTGCTGAGCCTTATTATGGAACAAATCCGATCGCTTTTGCTGCACCAAGCAGTGATGGCAGAATGATCACATTGGATATGGCAACTACTGTCCAAGCTTGGGGGAAAATTCTTCATGCTCGTTCCAAAAAAGAATCCATCCCTAATACATGGGCAGTTGACAGCAATGGGGAACCAACAACAGATCCGTTAAATGTAAATGCATTATTACCGATTGCAGGTCCAAAAGGATATGGTCTTGCGATGATGGTTGATGTATTATCTGGAATCCTTCTTGGACTTCCATTTGGTAACAAAGTTTCTTCCATGTACGAAGATTTATCTGAATATCGAAAATTAGGTCAGCTTCATATTGTTATCAACCCGGCATTCTTTACTGGGATAGCTAACTTTAAAAATAGCATTACCGAAACAATGAGCGATTTAAATCAAATCAAACCTGCACCAGGCTTCTCTAAAGTCCTTTATCCTGGTCAAAACAATGATATTGTCATTGAGGATTATAAGGAAAATGGAATTGAGATTGTTGAAGACATTTATGAGTATTTAAAATCAGATGTTATCCATAATAATCAATATGATCATAAAAACCCATTTGCAGAATAATTTATGATTCGAATATAGATAATCGGTTGAAAAATAGGAGGGACGAGTGGAATGAGATTAAGTAGCGAGCAATTGAATGAGTTGATTACTACGAAGCTGCAGAAAGCAGGATTAACTGAGGATCATGCGCGTGGTGTTGCTGACGTTCTAGTTCATGCAGATGCTAGAGGAGTCCATTCTCATGGAGCAATGAGAGTGGAGTATTATGCTGAAAGAATTGCTAAAGGCGGTATTAATGCAAATCCTGATTTCAAATTTGAAAAAACTGGTCCTGCAACAGCTGTGTTTGATGGTGATAATGGAGCAGGGCATGTTGCAGCCAAGTTAGCAATGGACGAAGCGATTCAAATGGCAAAAGAAAACGGTGTAGCTGTTGTTGGTGTAAGAAGAATCAGTCACAGTGGTGCGCTTTCTTACTTTGTTCAACAAGCTGCTAATGAGAACTTAATTGGTATTTCTGTTTGCCAATCGGATCCGATGGTCGTTCCTTTTGGTGGATCAGAGCCTTATTATGGAACAAATCCGATTGCTTTTGCAGCACCAGGCAAAGACGGGCAGAACATTACATTTGATATGGCAACTACCGTTCAAGCTTGGGGGAAAATTCTTCACGCTCGTTCTAAAAACGAATCCATTCCTGACACATGGGCGGTTGATGTCGATGGAAACCCTACAACCGATCCATTTAAGGTAAATGCTTTAGTACCAATTGCTGGGCCAAAGGGTTACGGTCTTATGATGATGGTAGATGTTTTATCTGGAATTCTTCTTGGACTTCCATTTGGAAACAAAGTATCTTCCATGTACCATGATCTTACCGAGCATCGAAATCTTGGCCAACTTCACATTGTTATTAATCCGGAATATTTCACAGCGTTAAATCTATTCCAGGAAAGTATCGCAACAACTATGCAAGATCTTAATAACATTAAACCAGCTCCTGGTTTTGATCATGTTTCTTACCCTGGACAAAGAAGTGCTGAAAGGGAAAAGAAATACGAAGAAAACGGAATCGAAATTGTTGATCATATTTATGAGTATTTAGTTTCAGACGTAGTTCACAACAATGCTTATGATAACAAAAGCCCTTTTGCTAAGTAGAAGATAAAGGGTGGTCAACTTGTGGCCACCCAATTTTCTGTGCCTATTTTACCCTGGCCATTTCGGTTTTCTTGATAAATTAAGTAAAAATAATAACAAAGAGGTGCATTCAAACATGCTTTATACAATTGTTAAACAGAATTCATATCAGGATTCAGTTAATTTAATGCTTCTTACAAATAAAATATCTACTATGGATGGCATTAACAAAGTTCAAATTATGATGGGAACTCCAGCCAATAAAGATATTTTAAAGGCAGCTGATCTATACACAGAGGAACTTGAAGGTGCGGCATCTAATGATATGTGTATCGTTGTTGATACTGACTCAGAAGAGAAAATCCAAGAGGTTCTAGATGAAACAGATAACTATTTAAACAACCAAGCAATTGCAAGTGGTAAAGAAGCTTTCGAAACTGTTCGTTCTTGGGATAAAGCTACAAAAGAATTACCAGGTGCGAATCTAGCGATTATTTCTACACCAGGTCAATATGCAGCGGAAGAAGCTGAAAAAGCTCTTGATAGAGATATGCACGTTCTTATTTTCAGTGACAACGTAACAGTTGAAGATGAGCGTCGTATTAAGGAAAAAGCACATGACAAAGGTCTTCTTGTAATGGGTCCTGACTGTGGTACAGCAGTAGTTTCTGGCGTACCTCTTGCATTCGCTAACGTTATGAAAACTGGTAAAATTGGTGTAATCGGGGCTTCTGGAACAGGGATTCAAGAAGTTACAACAGAAATTGACCGTTTAGGCGCTGGAATTAGCCATGCAATCGGTACTGGTGGCCGTGACCTAAATGATAAAATCGGTGCAATTACAATGTTAGATGGTATTAAAGCATTAGCACAACATAGTCAAACAGAAGTGATCACATTGATCTCTAAACCACCTGCAAAAGAAGTTCGTGATGAGGTTGTTCAATTGCTACAAAGCCTTTCTAAACCAGTTGTTGCGATTTTCCTTGGTGAAGAGCCACATAACCATGAAGGCAATGTATATTATGCTAACACACTTGAAGAAACAGCTGCGATTGCAGTAGATCTTGTGAAAGGCAACCCTATTAAGCCAAATTACAACAGATTACAAGCAGAAGTACCTGCAGTAACTTTAAAACCAGAGCAAAAAACAATTAAAGGTCTATACTCAGGCGGTACATTAGGTTATGAAGCAGCTACTTTAATCAGTAGTGGTCTTAACTATGATAATAGTGGAGCCCATGAGGAAGGATACCTTCTAAATGCAAATGGATTCCAAGTGATCGACCTTGGGGATGATATTTATACACAAGGTAAACCACACCCAATGATCGACCCAGATACAAGAATTCAATACTTCCAAAAAGCAGCACAAGATGAGTCAACTGCAATTATCCTATTTGATCTAGTTCTTGGATATGGTTCTCATGAAGATATGGCAGGCGCACTTATTCCTGGTATCGAAAAAATTCAAAAAGATGCACAAGCAAAAGGTAAAGAAATTTACTTCGTAGCATCTGTATGTGGTACTGACCAAGATCCACAAGGTATTGACGAGCAAAAAGCAAAATTAGAAAAAGCTGGAGTTATTCTACGTGATAGTAACAACCAAGCGGTTCTTACTGCATTAGCTATGCTTGATATCCAAATCGAAGAAGTACAAAAAGAATTAGTACCTGCAACAGAAACTGCAATAGTTGAAATTACTGTTTCTGAAGCTATCCAAAAGTTATTAACAGAAAAACCAAACGTTGTTAACGTTGGATTAAAGAAATTCACAGAAGCGATTACTGCTAACGGCGGAAGAGTTGTTCAGTATGACTGGCGTCCAGTTGCTGGCGGCAACCCAAGAATGCGTCAAATTTTAAGTGTACTTCGTTAATCGAAAGAAGCTATTTAAACTTTAGGCCAACGAAATTAAACGACCAATGAATTATCAGGAGGAATCATAATGTACGGACAATATAAAACAATCGACGAAGCAAACCGAGCAGTAATCGATAAAGTTGTATCGAGTGCACCTTTCTTAGTAGATGTAGTGCCTGCCAAATCTGTCATTCAAGAGTTAAACGGGAAAGTTCTGCTTCATGCAGGACCACCTATTAAATGGGAAAACATGACTAGCCCTATGCAAGGATCTTGCATAGGAGCTACATTGTTTGAAGGTTGGGCTTCTAACGCAGATGAAGCAGCTAAGATGCTTGAAAATGGAGAAATTGAATTCATTCCATGTCACCATGTGAACGCGGTTGGTCCAATGGGAGGAATTACATCTGGAAGCATGCCAGTTCTTGTGGCAGAAAATCGTGATGGTGGAAACCAAGCATATTGCACAATGAATGAAGGTATTGGTGCAGTTCTACGTTTTGGTGCTTACTCTGACGAAGTACTTAAACGTCTTGCATGGTTCAGAGATGTACTTGGTCCAACACTTTCAAAAGCAATAAAAGTTAAAGGTGACGGATTAAACGTTAACGTTATGATGGCGAAAGCAATTACAATGGGAGACGAGTTCCACCAACGTAATATTGCTGGTTCACTTATTTTCTTAAAAGAAATTACTCCTTATATTTTAAAAACAGATGTAGCGGACTCAGATAAGCAAGATGTTATTCAATTCTTGGCTGATACTGATCAATACTTCTTAAACATTGCGATGGCTTCAACGAAAGCAGTAATGGATACAGCACGTGAAATCCAACACGGTACAGTAGTAACAGCAATGTGCCGTAACGGTTATGAATTCGGAATTCGTATTGCTGGTATGGGTGACCAATGGTTCACAGCACCTGTTAATACGCCTCAAGGTTTATTCTTTACTGGCTATGATCAAGACTTAGCTTGTCCTGACATGGGTGACAGTGCGATCACTGAAACATTCGGTGTAGGCGGTTTTGCAATGATCGCTGCTCCTGGTGTTACACGCTTCGTAGGTGCTGGTGGTATGGACGATGCAGTTAATACTAGTAATGATATGATGGAAATTTGTATTGATCATAACCCTAACTTCTCTATTCCAACTTGGGACTTCAAAGGATCTGCCCTAGGAATTGACGCAAGAAAAGTTGTTGAAACTGGAATTGAACCAATTATCAACACAGGTATTGCTCATAAAGAAGCTGGAGTTGGCCAAATTGGTGCAGGTACAGTTCGTGCTCCATTAGCTTGCTTCGAAAAAGCAATTGATGCATACGCTGTAAAACTTGGTCTAATTGACCCACAATAAATGAATAAATGCACTCTTTTTGGAGAGGACTATAGTTATCTAGTTCCTCTCCTTCTTTATAAAAGTGAAAATGGATATGTTCATAGTCGTTTTGCCAATGGCTTTAATATTAAAATAGAAGATTCTCTTGTATTTATTGGAAATAATAAAAACGGACTTCTGCCATTTGGAATTCATCTTCAAGAAGAAGATACGTTAAGAGCTGTTTCCTTTGTGAACAATGGAGATCCAGTTATATGGAATAAAAAAAACAACTCCATAGAATTACCAAGGGTAACAATCAGTATCGAAAAAGGCAATAGCTTTAAAAATGAATTAACTACTTTAGATAGTACAGACATTTTTAAAGCAAGTTTTGAGCAATTTTGTTCACAACTAGTGAAAATAGAAGACCATACTGGACTGGATGTTTCGTTCAAAGAATTTTTAAATAAGCTTTTTGCAGCAGGCGAACAAAGTTGGCTTGGTGCTGAACCCTATTTGATACAGTTGATGGAAGCTGCAGAGTCGCGCGATAAAGATTTATTGGAGAAAGTCCTTAGATATTTTCTTGGAAGGGGACAAGGCTTGACTCCTTCAGGCGATGACATGATTGTCGGGATGCTTGCCTTTGATGCCGTTTCCCCAACTCTTTCCCCAAGCTTTTATGAAAAAGTTTCAGAACTAATTGAAGGCGAATCAATTACTACTGATGTGGCAAGAGAATATTTACGGTATGCACTTAAACAGGAGTTTAGCTCAACCGTTTCAAATCTAGTCAATGCACTTGCTGACGGTAATGCCCCTAATTTTGAGAAAGTCTTATATGACTTAATCGGAGTTGGACACAGTTCAGGTTTGGATACGGTCTTAGGTATTCTTATCGGAATGTTAGTTTTTAGGAAAACAAAAATAGAAACAAATTAAAAGGTTGGAGAGTGTATATATGAGTAAAGTCGTTTTAGCGATTGGCGGTAACGCAATCATTAAAGAAGGTCAAAAAGGAACAATTGAAGAACAACGAGAAAACTTAGTTGAGAGTTCTGCACCTGTTCTTGATTTAATGGAACAAGGTCATACAGTTGTAATTACTCACGGAAATGGCCCACAAGTTGGTAATACATTAATAAGAGGAGAAATGGCGAAATCAGTAATTCCAGAGTATCCTTTAGATGTATATGGTGCTGAAACGCAAGGTAACTTAGGATATTTAATCCAACAAACTTTTAAAAACAAAATGGCGGAACGTAATATTAATAAAACAATTGCAACAGTTGTAACTCAATCAGTTGTTTCAAAAGATGATTCTGCATTTGAAAATCCTACAAAACCAATTGGCCCATTCTATTCTAAAGAAGATATGGAGAAAATTGTAGCTGAGCGAAACTTAACATTCGTTGAAGATGCTGGACGTGGATATAGACGTGTTGTTGCATCTCCAAAGCCAGTTAGAATTGTTGAAAAAGAAGCAATTGAAACTTTGCTTAACAATGGTATTTCTGTTATTTCCACTGGTGGCGGTGGAATTCCGGTAATTGAAAATGACGGAAAAATCGAAGGTATTGAAGCTGTAATCGATAAAGACTTCGCAAGTGCATTACTTGCAGCTGATATTAACGCTGATTATTTATTCATCTTAACTGGTGTTGAACAAGTTGCTATCAACTTCGGTAAACCAAACCAAGAAAATTTATTAGAAATGACAATTGATGATGCACTTCGTTATTTAGATGAAGGTCAATTCCCTAAAGGAAGCATGGGACCTAAAATCGAAGCTGCGATTCTGTTCCTACAAAAAGGCGGAAAGAACGTTATCATTACTTCGATTGATAAACTACAAGATGCAATTGAAGGAAAAACTGGTACACGTATTGTAATGTAATATATAAAGTTGTTCTGTCTACCCCTACTTTCAATAAGAATGCAGGGGTAGACAGTGCTTTTTTATTTACTTAATTTCTTTCTTCAACACCCCCGCAAATATTAAAATCTACATAATAGATATTAACTGTCAGAAAAAGACTAGCTAACTATGTTCACTTTTTTTATACTTAGATTATTAACGACTAAAATATTCCGAAGATTTATAATAAGTAGAAACTACGCGGATTAGACAGGAGATATCTATATGGATACTAAGCAAAGATATCAAATACTATTTAATAAGATCAATCAATATAATTCAGGAACTAAGGGAATAACTAGAGTTGCATATACAAATGAAGAGCAGGCATGTACACAAGCATTTATGCGAGCGTGTAAAGACGAAGGACTAGATATTCGGATCGATCCATGTGGAAATGCAATTGGGAGAAGAGAGGGTAGAATAAAGGGACTTCCGCCTGTGTTAATGGGATCTCATTTGGATACAGTTTATCAAGGCGGTAAGTATGACGGGGTTGTCGGTGTTACCGCTGCATTGGAAGTTATTAAACGACTGAATGAAAAAGGAATTGAAACAGATCATCCAATTGAGATTATTTCATTTGCTTGTGAGGAGTCTTCCAGGTTCGGTGTTTCCACACTAGGAAGTAAAGCGATGGCCGGTACATTTGATAAGGAGAAAGTTAGATATTTAAAAGACCGTAATGGAGTTACGTTGGAAGAGGCACTTGCTTTATGTGCACTTGAAATTGATAGTATTGAACATGCGAGCAGAAAAGATGAAAAGATAAAGGCTTTTTTTGAATTACATATAGAGCAAGGACCAGTATTAGAGAATGAAAATAAGAAGATTGGCATTGTTACCGGAATAGCGGCTCCGGTTAGATTTTCGATAAGAATAGTAGGAACCCCTTCCCATTCTGGCACAACCCCAATGAATATGCGAAATGATGCGCTTCTTGGTGCATCCCAAATTGCATTGGAGCTTGAAAAAATTGCGTTAAATGAGCAAAGTTACGGAACGGTTGCTACGGTTGGTGTTTTAGATATCCCAGCTGGTGCGATGAACGTAGTGCCGGGCGAAGTAGAAATCAAAGTTGATATCCGCGGGACTTCATTAGAATCACGCCAGCGCGTGTTAGATCATCTTAATCAAACGATTGAATTAGTAAAGAGAAACAGACAGCTAGAAATCCTAAGTCAAGAAATCATCTCGGAAGAACCAGTGTTACTCTCTACTGAAATTACAGAAACAATGGAGACAATTTGTAAGGATCAGGCTATTTCTTATAAAATGATGCCAAGTGGAGCAGGACACGATGCGATGAACATGGTAAAGCTATGCCCTACTGGACTTATCTTTGTTCCATCTGTAAATGGTCTTAGCCACCATCCAGATGAGTATACCGACCATGATGATATATTAATAGGTATTGATGTGTTAGAGAAAACTGTCATACATTATGCTAAAATGGAATCGAACATTTAGGGAAATAAGTGGGCGGGTAAGTAAATAATTCTCACCTCATAAATATAGATATAACCACTTCTCAAAATCAGAGAGGTGGTTATTTTTTTACGTTTTGGATTTAATATGTCTCGGTATTAATCAGCCAACTCCAGAGTCTGTCTGTTCTTCTAGTAGTCATAAATTATATAAAGTCTTTTCAAGTAATCAATGAGATGTGATTTTGAGAAATTTCAATAAAGGAGGATAATAGGCCTATTATAATTTTCTGTCATTTATAAATAAAAAATACTAGTGTCGACAAAAAACGATAAGTTCTTTATACTATTATAGTGATATGTAATCGTGATATTAGTACTATTATACCTATAATTGAAAAAGGCAAACTTATCGAAAGGTAAGGACGCAAAGCTACGAGTCTAAAATCCTCTTGGATAATGATAGTCGGGTTGCCAAGAGTAGTAATGACTGATTTTTTGGCTATCCCTATCTAGGATTGGGATAGCTTTTATTTTAGACTCCCCAATAAGCAAATAAATGTCACCTAAGAAATGTAGCAGACTATAGGAAAAAGGAGATTAGAGATGATAGTAGTAGATAAAAGGAAATATAAAATGGCAATTAATGAGGTCGCAAAGGAAGTTCAAGTACAGGTGCATGGATTAATGAGAGCGGAAGATGCAGAAGGGTATTTGGTAGATTTACAGGATACGATTAATAAAGTCTCAAGACAAGAATATACGTTTGTTATCGACGGGACTCACCAAACTCCTGTCCCATCAAAAGTTGTACCGCAGTTGGAGCAAACGATGCAATTTTATTCTAGCTTAGGTTTTAAGGATATCCTTGTAGTAAAGCCTGCCTCTAAAATTGCTCAAGTGCAAATTAGGAATGTACTTGAAAGAATTGAGTTCACAGGTACATTTATCGATAAAGTACGTCATTCTATGTAATGTTAGATCTACTAGAAAGAAATTTTAATTTAATAATTTGGAAGGAAGATCAATAAGTGCAAACAATACAAGAGTTATATACATATGAAATTATAACGAAGGAACAAACAGATGTAATTCCGAAAGCAGCTGCGTGTTTAGCTCGTTCGTTTATTGGAGTAAATGTTTCAGGGAAATGGGTTCAGGAACCAATGGTAGGTCAATTAAATTTAGATTATGATGACTTCTATCAGTTTACATTAGGTTATTTAGAATCTACTGTAGAGCAAGGTTATTGCGCAGTCGCTAAAGATATTCATGAAAATGTTGTTGGCGTGCTTGCTGGAGACACAAATGCACCAGAGATTATTGGAGAAGATGTATTTGAAGGTTCTTTTTATGATATGAATGTAATTCTGCGTGTACTGGAAGATGTAGATAAACGTTTCATGGAAGATTACAAAAAGCGAAACGGTGAAGATATTAAAGATGGAGAGTTATTACACCTATTCATGTTAGGAGTGACAGCTGAACATGGCCGCCACGAGATTATTCAACAATTAGGAAGTAGATTAATGACAAAGGCATCGTTACAAGGAGTAAAAGCTGTGTTAGGGGAAGCAACAAACCCGAAGTCGATACGTGTAATGGAAAAATATCATAATATGAAAAAATATAAAGATTTAGAAGGAAATTATATTGTTCATAAATATCAGGATAATAATAAGTTAAATGGTATTCCTGCAAATATAGCAGATGGAACGTATATCCTTTTGAAGGAGCTTTAAACTGTTCATCATTACTAATTCAATACTAAATAGGAGTTAGGAGATTTATTTATCATGGAAGCTATTATGCTAGGTATAATTGTTATCTTAATAGGGGTCTCGGTGTATTTTGCTTACCGTTATTATTCGCTAAAACATCATCCTCATATTAATAAAGAAATAATAAATGGAATGAAAGAATTATCAGCAGGTAATATCACAAGCCCAGTGGATGAAAAAAGTGCTGATTATGCTATTTTTAATCAGCTGATTGAGTTTTTCAGCCTTGTAAGGGAAAAGTTTTTTTCATTTTCAAAAAATGTCCAAGAAAAGGGAGAAAATCTAGCGGAGATCGGTGAATATGCTTCTGAGAAAGCGGATATTGTTAGAGCAGCAATTGATGAAGTAGGTAGAGGATTACAAAAACAATTAATAGCTACCGAAGAAAGTGCCGAATCAATGGAAGAAATGGCTCAGGCTATCGAAGATTTATCTGTAAGATCCAATCAAATCTCAGAGCAATCGATCACTACTTTAGAATTGACCGAAGAAGGAAACGGGAAGTTAAAGAATTCCTTAGAAAAAATGGAGCAGTTTAACCAAACGATTAATACCACATTTGATGCCATAAACAAACTTGGAGAAAAGTCTCACGAAATCGGTACTATTGTAAAAGTGATTACAGGGATATCTGAACAAATTAATTTATTGGCATTGAATGCGGCAATAGAAGCTGCCCGTGCGGGAGAACATGGGAAAGGTTTTGCGGTTGTTGCTGATGAGGTAAGAAAATTGGCCGAACAATCACGCCAATCTTCTTCTGAAGTATCAAATATAGTAAAGAATATACAAGAAGAAACAGACATAGTTGTCAAGTCAATGCAACAGGGAACAGAAGAATTTAAAGATACAAATACAACTATTGTAGAAGTTGGAACTATGTTCGAAACAATTCTGTCAACTACAAAAATCATTGCTGAAAACAATGAAAACTCCTCTGCAAGTACAGAAGAACTATCTTCTGCTTCTCACCAGATAATGACAACTATTGTTGAGATAGCTTCTATCTCTCGAGAATCTGTTGAAATGTTTGAGGAACTAATAGAAATTAGTGATGATGAACTGCAGACAATGCAAAAGCTTGTTCGTGAAGCGGAGAATCTTGTAGAGTTAAAAAATGAGGTTAACAAATTGATATATGCATGGAATGATGGGGTAGAAACAGAAGGTCAAAGTGGTGCACAATAAAACTTAGTATAACAGTAGAAAGCTTAAGCTGATAAATATAAGAGTGCTTCTTATAGGTTGATCCAACTTGTGGGAAGCATTTTTTTTATGCATAAAGCTACTTCTAGTAAAAATATCAAGGAGGTAAAACGATGAAGCAAGTACAAAAGCTGTTTCCTAGTATGGACGGGAATGACTTTCAAAGAGAAGAAATATTATCCTATTTTAGGACGATTTTTACGAAAATAGATGAATTAAAGGATCCTAACAAATTAACGCTAGGAGAAATGCCTAAATACACAGAGGATTACTATAATCGTGTCATTCAAGAGGCGGATGTTCCGAAAAAGGGAGTGCCAATGGAGGAAGTGATCCAAGAACTTCTAAAATTAGTAGAAGGACACCGCTACGTCAATCGAAATTATGTAGCCAATGCAGCGCCCCTTCCGAATATTGCTAGTATTATCGGAAATTTAGTAATGGTACTAGTCAATGGGAACAATCTTTGGGATGTGGAAGGTCCAGCAGCGGCAACAGCAGAAATCGAGATAACTAGCATGCTATCTAAACTTGTCGGATACGATGAAAGCACCAGTGCAGGATACACAACTTGGGGTGGACAAGGAGCTGTCTTTAACTCTTTACGTCTTGCCATCGCTCGTTACGCTCCGTCGTCTAATCAAAATGGTGTGCCGCAAAATCTCTATTGCTTCTGTTCAGAGCTTTCACACTATAGTCTGTATAAATCTGTAGAAGCAACAGGGATTGGCGTAGAAAACATGATTCGTGTGAAAGCTAATGTTGATCATTCTATAAATCTAGAAGATTTAAAAGAAAAAATGGAGCATGTTATTGCTATAGGCGGCATTCCTCTTTATGTCCTTGCCACAATGGGAACTACTGATACTTTTGGGGTTGATGACATTAAAGGAATAAAGAGGATAGCAGAAGAATTGGAACGCACATATGGTATATGCCCAATATACATCCATGCAGACTCTGCTATGGGAGGTATGTATACTTTCTTTAATAATTACGACTTTGAAAGCAATCCTCTCCTATTGGAAGACAATGTGAAGGTAGTATTAAAATCTTATCAACAGAAGTTTGAACATATCCAACTTGCCGATAGTATGGTCTTTGATTTCCATAAGCTTGGCCAAACACCATATATTACGAGTTTATTTTTAATCAAAAACAGAGAGTATCTTAAGTATGTTGATTTAGATGTAGCAGAAACACCGTATGTTGGAAATCGCGGTTATGGTAGTTATCATACAGGATATACGCTCGAATGCTCGCGGATGGGAAGTGCTCTGACAATATATGCGTCTTTATTAGCATTTGGAATAGAAGGCTATCAAGAGCTTTTAGCCAACTATATTCGTGTCAATATTGCATTTAGAGAGACGTTAACAAAAGAAATTTCGAATGTAGTGATTACGAATGAGGTTTCTCCGATTACAACATTCCGTTTTTATCCCGAAATGACAAGATGGAATGAGGAAATGAAAGGAATTTTAACGGTAGAAGATATAACGGAAATCAATCAATTTAATGACGATTTCGCAGAAGTAATTGGTGCAGAACGAGATACCGTCTTCTTTGGAAATACAAAAAAGCAGCGTCTCGTAAAAGCTGCAAACTCAAACAAACCGGTATCCATATATGCACATAAATTTTTTGCAATCTCGCCATACTCAACAATAGAAGAGGTAGACCGCTACGTAGGATTTCTAAAAGAACATCTAGCATTCTTTCTGAAAACAAGTAGTAATAAAAATATGATTCTAACAACAAGTTAAAGGTACGATACACTCATTTTAAGAAGGTCTTTCATCAGTTTGCAAAACTGTTGGGAGACCTTTTCTTCTGAGCATTATTTTGACTGTTATAAAAGGAGAAGAACCATCTTTCGGTTAAATATTGAAATGAAAAGAGTAAAATAACTAAGTTTGAATCAAACTGTATAAAACGGTTTTGTCTTCGAATCTCTGTGCGAAAACAAGCAAGGTTTTATTTAGTAGTTATCTTATAAAAGCAAGGAGTTATATAACATGATGTATACTGCTCACCAGAAATTAGAGGAAATCAGACAGGCGCTCAATTCCAAGTTTCTTGAACGAGAAAATGAGGTGGAGGGAATTCTAGTTGCATTGCTTTCCAGGCAGCATATGCTCATGATTGGGCCTGCAGGAACAGCTAAATCAGCTTTGTCGAGTGAATTATCCAAAATTATCGAGGGGACTACCTATTTTCAGTGGTTGCTGACAAAGTTCAGTACACCCGAGGAAGTATTTGGTCCATTATCGTTAAAAGATTTAGAACAGGGCGTATATAAGCGAATTACTAAAACTAAAATGCCAGAAGCGAATATAGTTTTCTTGGATGAAATATTTAAAGCGAACTCAGCAATTTTGAATAGCTTGCTGACCCTTATTAACGAAAGGCTATTCTATAATGACGGGTCACCGGCTAAAGTTCCCTTGATATCTGTAATAGGGACTTCCAATGAATACCCTGAGGAGGAGGAGGGACTTGATGCACTTGTTGATCGTTTCCTCTTACGATATGAGATTAACCCTATAGTAGATGAAAAAAATTTTATTTCGATGTTAAAAGCAGAGGAACAAATTATGCACATGCCGTGTATGACAATGGAAGAATTGATGCATCTTCAGTTCTTGACTGATAAAGTAGTCATTCCTGACGAGGTATATAAAGCACTATCAAAGATTCGCGTGGGATTAAGAGATGAAGGAATTCATCCATCAGATCGAAGGTTCAAGCAGTCTTTAAGTGTATTGCAAGCAAAAGCATTGATTAACCAACGGCAAATCGTTCAGATAGATGATATGAAGATTCTTGAAAACGTTCTTTGGGAAAAGGTGGAGCAAAAAGAGGTCGTATCATACATTATTCGAAACAATGCACATGATGCTTTAACTCAAACTTTGTATTCCTTGCAAAATGAAGCAGATGAAGTGTTCTACTCCATACTCCACGATCAGTCACCAGAGGCAGGTATAGAAGCAACTCAAAAAATGAAGGACCTAGTGGCTGATTTAAATAAGCTTAAAAGTCACTATTCAAGTAGAGAGGCTGATATCGATGTCTTACTAAATAAAGTAACCTTAATGCAACATGAAATTTTGAATAGGATTTTAGAACCTTCTTATTTAGATAATCTAGAAGAAAAAAGATGGTCTACAAGTATCTTTTTTAAAATGTGAAAAGGGGTGACATCTATGAATTCTTCTATAGGTTACAGAGATAACCTCTCCGTATTAAATACGGACTCATTCGATAAAAGGCGTTTCAAAGAAGTTTTGGAGATGTCACCTGGTCTTCAAAAGATTAGAGGAGAAGGTGTATTGCCCTTGTTCGAACCATTACTGGGAGACATTTGGGCTTCGTTATATAAGATGAAACCTAAAATTACGGAAATCGATATAGATAACGTTCTGATAGTCAATAAATCACTCATGGAAAGAATTATGAAGGATGAATATTTTGTAGACTACCGGCACTTCACTCGATTGGATGATTTGTCTTCGGCTATTGCCACGGTGAAATTCGGAGAGAGGACAAACCAATGGCTAGCTGAACAAGATGAAAAATTTCAGAACCAGCTGAAGGAACTTCACACCATTCACAGGGAATTTCAAAAGCAAAAAAGGCAAGAAGGTACAGCAAATGAGACAGTGTTAGAAGAGAAACTTAAAGAAGCGATGAATAAGTTTAATGAGAAATTGCAATGGCTGCTTCAAAGCAATTGGGAGACCTTTTCCCAAGCTATAGCACAAGCAATGGAGGAAACAAAACAAGTGAAAGAGGGGCTGAAATCGTTATTTGGAGGCTTCAGTGCAGGAAGTGGAGATGCAGAATTGAAAAAGATTCCTTTGCGTGATCAAATTTCCTTAGCTGAAAAAATTGCATCTAATAGGAAAATGAAAGAAATTGCAGAGTGGGCTGGAAGATTCAAACAGATAGCTCACAATAAGCAAAAGCCTAAGCAATGTGATTCAATAGGAAAAAGTGGAGTTACATTAGGCAATGATGTGGAGAAATTACTACCGATAGAGTTGAGCTTATATATGCACCCTTTAACAAAGAAAGACTTTCTCCGTCGTTTTGTGGAGGGTCAGACGATGCAATATGAGCAAAAAGGGCAAGAGGTATTGGGGAAAGGACCAATCATACTTTGTCTAGACCAATCGGGAAGTATGCAAAGGTTGGATACCCAATCCAAAGGTTTTGCGTTAGCTCTTATGTCCATTGCAAGGAGGCAAAGAAGAGACTTTTGTTTAATATTGTTCTCTTCCTCTATGCAAATATTAACATTCGAAAAAGGACATGTAAAAAGCTCTGACATGATCCAGTTAGCCCAAACCTTCTTAGGTGGAGGTACGAACTTTGTGCTTCCTCTTGATAGTGCATTAAATGTAATTAATGAAAGCCGTTTTAAACTAGCAGACATTGTGTTTGTTACGGACGGAGAAGATAAGGTACCGACTTCATTTATCGAAGCTTTTAATACAAAGAAAAAGGAAAAAGATTTTAATGTTCTTTCTCTTGTAATAGGAAATAGTATTGATGCCGTTAAACAATTTGCCGATAAAGTGATTCAAATTAATGATCTGGATGAAGAGGGAAGTTTTACTGCATTTGAAATATAGAGGATTGTTTCTAATTTGGCTCTTCTTTTCATCTACTTTAAAGAGAAAGAAGAGCCATCGATCATTTCAATATCTTTTCTTGTTTTTACTTCCTCCATTAATGTAAAAAGTGCCTCGTCTTTCTTTTTAGCCTCAATCATACAGTCAATTTGTGGAATGCTGCCTTTAATTGTATTAAGAAATCTAAAAAACATATCTATATCCACATAATCTGCATGATGACGAAAAGCTTTTTCACTCTTTGGACTCGATATATGCATTTTAATGGGAAGAGGAGAATGTCTCCATGTCTGCACAACTCTATTCCAGTTGTTTTCCCAATTAGCATCTTGGTGATAGGCAAGATGATGATGATAATCGAACACTAGTGGTATATCTAGTTTTTCACATAAGTAAAGTGTATCTTCTAAGGTAAAGGAGGTATCATCGTTTTCGAGCATAATCATATTTTGAATCACCTTTGGGACGTCCATCCAATTATCAACAAAACGTTCCAGTGACATTTCGGTTTCTTTATAATTACCACCAACGTGCATGACACAGCGATGAGTTGGATCAATTCCCATTGCTTTTAATAATAAGTAATGTAGCTTTAAAGTATTGATAGAGTTTTTGAAGATATGCTTTTCTTTCGAATTAATGAGAACAAAGTGATCAGGGTGAAAATCAATTCTAATCTTATATTTTATTGCAAAATTCCCAATCTCACGCAGTGTTTCTTTTAATGGCTTTATATAATTCCAATCGGGAAGCTCTTCATGGTTTGCTAAAGGGATAAGGTGTGAGGTTAATCGATAAAAATGGATATCAGAAGCAACATTATGTTTTAACAGTCTTAGGGTGTTGTGTAAGTTCGAAAGTGCGATCCGTTCTAATTTACGAATAGCGGCTTCCCGATCATCAATTTTTGTGAATTGGGTAAAAGTCATTGTTTGAGATGGGGATGCGTTTTTTAGTTCCATACTCATTGCGACATAACCAAGACGTACAATTGTCATTTATTTCACCTCATCAATTTTATTTATTCTATTCCATGCTGTTACCATTCCACAGATGAGCTTGTAATCCGTTTAACTCCCCGAAGTGCAGCTATTTCCTCTACGAGTTTTTGCATTGCAAGGTTCTTTTGTTTTGCTTCTATCATTATGTCAAAGTCCTGGTTAAGCTCTTTTGCTAACTTTAAAAAGGGAAGGATAAAGTCTAAGGAAACAAAATCCGCATGGGAACGATAGGCTTGGTCAGATTTTGGAGAAGAAATGTGGACTTTTGGTACCATATTAAAGTTATTCCAAGTGTTATATATGCGTTGTAAGTAAAGAGGGAGTTCATTCTCACCGGTATTTGCCATGTGGTGATGATAATCGAGTATCATTGGAATGTTTTCCTTTTCGCAAGTAATGAGTGTTTCCTTCACATCATACGTTTTATCATCATTTTCAAGCGTCATATGTTTCTTGATTTCCTTTGGTAGTTTTGTTAGATTTTGATGAAATCTGTTTATGGCATTATTTTTATCCCCGTAGGCTCCGCCGATATGAATATTAATTAATCCAGTATCGAGGGCGTTCATTGCTTGGAGCATTTTATAATGATATTCCATATCTTTTACCGCATTTATTGTAACTTCTTCTTTAGGACTGGTGAAAAGTGTAAATTGATTCGGGTGAAAGCTTACTCTTAGTTTAAATTGACGGATAATACTTCCGAGCTCATCCCATTCCTTTTTAAATGGAGTTAGGAAATCCCAACATACTTCGGGATGGGTTGCTAAAGGAACAAGGGAGCTGGAAAGTCGGTACAATTCTATTTCATGTGCGATATTGTAGTACAAAATTCTTTTTGTGTGCTGTAAGTTTTGTGCGGTAATAGATTTCAGCTTTTCTATTCGCTCATTTTTAGGAAGAGTTGAATACCGTGTAAAAGTTAAAGTTTTTGATGGACTTGCATCCCATAATCCTAATGCATTTGCCACATAGCCGAACCGAATCTTCATCTAGTTTCCCCTTTATCTATTGCTGTAGCAGATTTTTTAAGCATTTATAGCTTATCTTCCGCAAAACCTAATAATGTATACGTAAAACATATGAAATGGCAAATGCTGCGTTTATCTATGTAGAAATCCAGACTTCTTCCAAATATGTATAAACAATCAAAATGGTACTTGTTTCAGTTGAGCTGATTTTGTGTCTAAATTATGTATTAAGTTACAATTAGAGTGTTAAAAAAGACTTGAATTATAGCGTTTTTTTTTGTTATAGTTAAAAACAGACCGGTTGGTATAGTGGGGGTGTGCTACGGGAATGGATACAAAATCGCTGATAATAGAAATCGCGACGAATCTTTTTCAACAAAAAGGATATAAAGGAGTAGGACTAAATGAAATTATTAAAGCATGTAATATTTCAAAGGGTTCGCTTTATCATCACTTTCCAAATGGAAAAGAAGAATTACTCATTGCTTGTCTTCAAATGTTGAATGAAGAGATTACAAAGGATATTGTAGAGATTTTCGAACGATATTCGACTACACGTGAAGCCGCAGAAGCAATGATTTCAAAATTAGTGGAAAATTTTGAGGCGGAGGGAACCCTTACTGGATATACATTTAGCAGTATTGTGAGTGAAATGGCTTCGTTAAGTGAGCCAGTTCGAAATGCATGTGCTCAGTTGTATCAAAAGATACAAGCTATTTATATGGAAAAGTTATTAGCAGATGGATTTCCAAAGGATAAAGCTAATGCTATTGCACTTATGATGACAGCTTCCATTGAAGGGGCCATGCTTCTTTGCCTGACTCAAAAAGAGGCAGAACCGCTTAAGATTATTTCACAGTTATTACCCAAAATGCTTTAGAGGAGATTTATTAAGTGAAGAAAGAAATAAAAACTGGCCCTATAATGACAGCTCTATTAGTTGCTGGCTTTGTAGGACTTTTTAGTGAAACGGCATTAAATATTGCTTTGGGAGACTTGGGTACTATTTTCGAAGTTGGACCAACAACAGTTCAATGGTTGGCAACAGGTTACTTTTTAACGCTAGGTATTTTAATACCAGTTACAGGTATTCTTATGCAAAAGTTTACAACAAGACAGATGTTTTTAACTTCTATCATTCTAACTATTATCGGTACGGTTTTAGCAGCATTATCACCTTCATTTGGTTTTTTATTGGCGGGCCGTATTATCCAAGCGGCAGGACTAGCTATTAACTTACCGTTAACGCAAAATGTCATTTTCACTATTTTCCCTCCAAATCGACGTGGAGCGGCTATGGGGATTATGGGATTAGTTATGTTAGCTGGACCAGCTTTAGGTCCGACAATAGCTGGACTTATATTAGATACATTATCGTGGGATTGGATTTTCTGGGCTCAAGTACCATTCCTATTACTGTCACTTATTATCGGAGTCTTTTATGTACCAAATGTGAATGAAGTACGTAAAATTTCCATTGACCTATTATCCGTCATTCTTTCAACGATTGGATTTGGTGGAATTGTGTACGGATTCAGTGTATCCGGTGATAATGGATGGACTAGTTCAATAGTTATCGGATCAATTGTTATTGGTTTAATAGGAGTTATTTTATTCTCTATGCGTCAAATGAAAATGGAGCAGCCAATGATGAATTTAAGAGCATTTAAATATCCTCTTTTCGTTCTTGGTGTATTTATGAGTTTTATAACTTTCTTCAATATGCTTTCCATGCTCGTTATTTTACCTATGTATATGCAAATGGCTTTATTAATCGCAGCATTTACAACTGGACTTGTACTTCTGCCTGGTAGCTTACTTAACTGTATTTTAGCACCTATAATAGGTGGGTTATTTGACAAATATGGCCCAAGAGCAATTATCACTCCTGGTACAATTCTAGTAATTATTGCATATGCACTTTACGCACAATTAGGGACAGACGCGGCTCTATGGGTTGTTATCGTCATTCATATTATTATGATGTTAGGAATCGGTGCTGTACTTGCTTCTACACAAACAAATACACTAAATTCTTTGCCGAAACGATACTATCCAGATGGGATCGCTATCACCCAAACCATCCAACAAGTAGCAGGTGCGGTTGGAATTGCAGTAATGGTTTCATTGTTATCTGCTAAACAAAATAGTTATCTATCAACTGTTAACGATCATCTACCGGAGGCTGTGGCATCGGGCTCATCCTTTGTGTTTACGATAGGTTTGATATTTGCAGTGATTAACTTTGTATTGTCATTGTTCATGAAAAAACCAATAGATGTAAACTAAATATAAATACTAAAAAGAAGTCATGACGGAATGTCATGGCTTCTTTTTATGGAAATATTAAACCCATTTTGTAGTGATTACTTTTTTGCGTGTGTAAAATTGCAATCCATCTTTACCATTGGCATGTAGATCACCGTAGAAGGAATCTTTCCATCCAGAGAATGGGAAGAAAGCCATTGGAGCAGGAACACCAATATTTACACCTAACATACCTGCATCAATTGTTTCTCGGAATTTGCGAACACTTCCTCCATCATTTGTAAAGATACAAGCACCATTCGCAAAACGTGATTGGTTACTTAAAACGATCGCATCTTCCAGGTTTTTTACTCTTGAAATGGACAATACTGGCGCGAAAATTTCCTCCTGCCATATTTTCATTTCTGAAGTCACATTATCAAAGATAGTAGGTCCTACAAAATATCCTTCTTGTTTGGCTGCTTCATCTAGACGACCATCCCGGACAAGTTTAGCTCCTTCTTTTTCGCCACTTTCGATAAAGCCAAGTGTACGCGCTTTATGATTGTCACGGATGACAGGACCAAGGAAAATCCCTTCATCTAATCCGTTTCCAATTTGAATCTGGTTCGCTTTTTCTGTAAGTAATGCAATAAACTCATCGGCTATTGAATCTTCTACCGCAACTACAGAGGCAGCCATACAACGTTCTCCAGCAGATCCAAATGCAGCATTCATAATTTGTGTTGTAGCATTTTCCAAATTTGCATCACTTAATACGATGGAGTGATTTTTTGCTCCGGCTAAGGCTTGAACACGTTTCAGGTTACTTGTTCCTCGTTTGTAAACATACTCGGCAACAGGCTGAGAACCAACGAAAGAAATGGCTGCTGTTTGTTTGTGGTCCAATAAACTATTTACAACATCATGTGCACCGTGAACAATATTAAATACGCCTGCTGGTAAACCTGCTTCTTCTAGTAGCTCTGCCAAGCGATTTGCAAGTAATGGTGTGCGCTCTGATGGCTTCATAACAAATGTATTACCAGTAGCAATAGCCATTGGGAACATCCAGCAAGGTACCATCATTGGAAAGTTAAATGGTGTAATTCCAGCAATAACGCCAATTGGATAACGGTATACGCCAGATTCCAACTCTGTAGCTATGGATGGAAGAGATTCACCCATCATTAACGTTGGGGCTCCTGCCGCGAATTCCACATTTTCAATTCCGCGCTGCACTTCACCGTATGCTTCCGCAAAATTTTTACCATTCTCTATAGTGATCAATTTAGCCAACTCGTCATGATTGTCTACTAATAATTGTTGATACTTAAAGAGAATACGAGCACGTTTTGGAACAGGAACGTCTTTCCAAGTTTCGAACGCTTCTGCGGCAACCTCAATAGCATGGTCTGTATCTTTTGTAGTTGAAATTGGGACATGGGCGATTATTTCACCTGTTGCTGGATTATAGACTTCAAGTGATTGATTTGTATTTGCCTCTATCCATTTACCGCCTACATAGTTTTTTAGTGTTTTTAATGTTGTTTGTGTCAATGAAAAAACCTCCTGCTGATTTTCTTATTTTATTTTGTTACCATGCTTTCTGAGCTGAATTGATAGTCGAAGCATACTTCATAGAGTTCTTCGATTTCTTGTTTCGTAGGTACTTTTGGATTATTATTTGGACTCCCACTTGCTAGTGCATCTTCTGCCATTTTGCTAATTGCATTATTAAATGCCTCTGGTTGGATTCCCCAGCCTTTTAAATTAGGAATCTCTAATTCTTGGCAAAGTTTTTTTACTTCGTATACAGTTAGCTCAGCAGCCTCTTTAGTGGAAAGATTATCACAGTCTGGCTTAAATAATCTAGCTAAATCAGCTAAGCGTTCGATACAGGCATCGATACTGAATTCAAGAACAGCAGGCAGTAGCATTGCATTGGATATACCATGCGGGACATGAAACAATGCACCGATTGGTCTAGACATTCCATGGACAAGGCAAACGGATGCATTGGTAAAAGCCATTCCAGCTTGTAGGGATCCTAGTGCCATGGCTTCTCTTGCATCAATATTTTTTCCATCCTCATAAGCAGTTTTTAAGCTTTTTACTATTTTTTCTATAGCCGAGAGAGCAAGAGTATCTGTCATTGGCTGTGCTTTTATAGATAAGTATGCTTCGATTGCATGGCTTAGCGCATCAATTCCCGTAGCTGCTGTAACACCTTTGGGAGAAGAGAGTGTTAATAATGGATCGACAATGGCAACTTCCGGCATAAATGCGGGTTGCTTAATCATCATTTTTACGTCATTGGTTGTATTTGTAATAATGGTAGCATCTGTGGCCTCTGAGCCTGTTCCGGCAGTCGTCGGAATAGAAATATGGGGGATTGGCTGCTTATCAGCAAGTTTTTTCCCACCCATGTAATCGCCTATGTAACCACCATTGGTTGCCAACACTGAAATTGCCTTTGCAGTATCAATACAGCTTCCACCACCAAGGGAAATGATTACATCGCAGTTTTCTTTTTCAAATATTTCAAGTGATTCCGCTACATAAACATCTGTTGGTTCGGAAGCGACTCCTGTGTAAAAAGCACTTTCAATTTTCCAATTCAAAAGTAGATTGCTACATTCCTCTATATAGCCTAAGCTTTCCATCACTTTATCACTGATGATCAATGCTTTTTTCCCTTTGGCCGACGTTTCCTCACCGACTTTTTCAAAGGCTTTTCGACCATAGTGAATTGTTTGGGGTGTACGAAAAACAACAGGTTGATCCAATTAAATTACCTCCCTTTCTTTTCACATATAACTATGCAAGAACCATGCCAAGTTATAACGGTAGTAGGGGGAAGTACTCCAATAAAAAAAGTGTAGCTAATAAGCTACACTTTTGTAGAAGGTGTTGCTTTTAAACTACACTAATCGATTACTGCAAGCCGTGTTTCTTCAATTTTTTATATAATGTCGTACGGTGAATTCCCAGTCTATCGGCTGCTTTTGATTTATTTCCCAATGACTCCTTCAAGGATTGTATTAGCATTTCTTTTTCCTTATTATCCTCTTCCTTTTTCAATTGATTAATGGGGGACAGAGTAGGAATTTGAGAAAAATGCTGACGTTTAATATAATTTGGAAGATGATGTGAATCTATTATATTTTCCTCAGTTAAGATAACTACCTTCTCAATGATGTTTGCAAGCTCGCGTACGTTTCCATACCATTCATAACTCATTAAAGAGGAAATTGCATCAACTGTAATTTCTTTTTCTGCCATATCATATTTCTTACAAATCTCAGTTAAGTAATGAGCTATTAGGATTGGAATATCCTCCTGTCTATTTCTTAGCGGTGCTATATTAAGTTCAATCACGTTTATTCGATAATATAGATCCTCCCGAAAAGTGCCTGCAAGAACCATTTCCTTCAAATTCCGATTTGTTGCTGTAATAACCCGTGCTTTTAGTTGGATTTGTTTGACTCCTCCAACTCTTTCAAACATCTTTTCCTGTAAGACACGCAACAATTTTGTTTGCATCATTTGGGGCATTTCACCAATTTCATCTAGAAATATCGTGCCAGATGCAGCCAATTCGAATTTACCGGGTTTTCCACCTTTTTTGGCACCGGTAAATGCACCTTCTTCATAGCCAAATAACTCTGATTCAAATAGATGCTCTGGAATTGCCCCGCAATTTACACTTATAAAAGGCCCTTGATTGTAATGGCTAAGATCATGAATGCTGTGTGCAAACATTTCCTTTCCTGTGCCGCTTTCACCTGTAATTAAAACAGTAGCCTCCGTTTTAGCTACTTTTCTTGTCATACGTTTAAGATTTGCAATTGAATCACTAGTACCAATGATTTGTTCTATAGTCGAATTAGTCTCTTTTCTCTCTTCAAGCCGTTCTTGACTACTAAGATTTCCGGTAAGTGCCTTTTTTTCTAGAAAACGTTCATAAATACGATAAAGCTCTGTCACACCCTCAAAAATTAACATGCCAACAGCTCCTACCAACTCCCCATCCTTCCACAATGGGATTCTGTGGACGACCATTGGTTGGCCTTGAATATATTGGATGACACCTCGTTCAGAAATCCCTGACTTTACCGTATGATGAAGATTAGTATTATCAATCACCTCTGAGACAGGGCAACCAATAGCATCTTTTTTGTCGACTCCTATAAATCGACTGTAAGCTTCATTAAATTCAACAATAATTCCTTCCTTATTAACAACAGCTATACCTTCGTAGGCACTATTTAAAATGATATCTAAAATGTCAGTAGTATGTAAGTCTTGAGCTCTTCCCACCAAATTCTCACCCCGTATCATTATATCGAAAGACTAATTATTTATTAGTATACCTCTTTTTCTAAAGTAAAGATGAGTGTTTTTCACTAGGTGAGTTCGTATGGTAAAATGAGCTATATATTCGGTAGGAGCGATAGATATGTATAAAATAATGATAGTAGAAGATGAAGAAAAAATTAGAAGTATAGTAATGGACACCTTAGAGAAATGGCAGTATGAAGTGGTTGTTATCACAAAATTTGATCAGGTTCTTCTTGCTTTTGAAAAAGAACAGCCGCATTTAGTATTGCTTGATATCAATTTGCCAGTGTTTGACGGTTATTATTGGTGCCAACAAATTCGTTCCATATCAAAAGTGCCAATTATTTTTCTATCTTCTCGAAACCAAAATATGGACATAATTATGGCAATCAATATGGGCGGTGATGACTTTGTGCAAAAACCATTCGATTTATCGGTCCTAGCAGCAAAAGTTAATGCACTTCTTCGTCGTAATTATGATTATCAAGATGAATCAGACTTACAATTATTTCATAGGGGACTTGTGCTTTATCTGAACAATTCTACTGTCCAATATAAAGCACAAACAGAGCAACTTACACGCAACGAACTGGTCATTTTGCAATTATTAATGAGACAAATTGGTAAAATCGTTTCACGAGATGAATTAATGCAAACGTTATGGAATGACGAGCAATTCATTGATGATAACACATTAACGGTCAATGTTAATCGTCTTCGTCGTAAAATCGCTGCTATTGGTTTGGACGATTTTATTGTAACGAGAAAGGGAATGGGGTACTTGATTGAATGAAGTTCCTGCGCTTTCTATACTATGAAAAGCCTTATATTTACTTGTATCTAGCTTGTTTCTTAATCACTAGTGCTGTATTTTTTACTGATAGCAATGACGGTTGGAGGTCGGAGACCTTCTTTTATGCCTTCATCCTATCTGGGATTGTGCTACTGGTATTCTTATTGTTTCGTTATCAGCAAAATGTACGTGTAATCCGACGACTGAAACGGGAGGATCATGACAGCTTGTCGTTAGAAGGAGAATTAGCGAAAGTGTATATCGATGAGCTGAAAAGAAACCATATCCGTGAAATAAACGAAGTTCACGACAAGCAAAATCAACATTATGACTTTATTGTCTCTTGGTTTCATGAGATAAAGACACCGATTGCGGTTCTTCGGTTATTGCAACAAACCGATATGGACACAGATAGTTTAAGGGAAGAGATTACTAGGATAGAAAATTACGTCGATCAAGCTCTCTACTATGCTAAGCTTGATAGCTTTAATCAGGATTATGATATTCAAAACTGCGACGTTATCCATGTTTCAAAAGAGATTGTTAAGTCTCATTCTAAAACATTTTTTTCTAAAAAAATTCGTATCAACATCCAGACAGAAACACTTAAGGTTCAAAGTGACTCTAAATGGTTGCAGTTCATTGTCAATCAGTTATTGACAAATAGTTTAAAATATACAGAACAGGGCGGAGAAATTATCATTTCAGCAATAGAAACCCCGAAAGAAAAACAGCTGCTTATTCGGGATAATGGAATTGGTATTAGCCAAAAGGACCTTCCTCGAATTTTTAATCGCGGTTTTACCGGTGAAACAGGACGAACATATACGAAGTCTACTGGTATGGGGTTATATTTAGCTCAACAGTTAAGCAACAAATTGGGACACCACATCAGTTGTACTTCGAAAGTAGGGGAGTTCACTCAATTCATTGTTCACTTCCCGATAGATAGTGATCCGTTTTTTTCACTACAAAAAACACACGATGAGTAAAATAACTCATCGTGTGTTTTTGTCATTAATTATTTTATAGTAAATAGAAGTTGATGAAAAATAAAAGATGACATATGTTAACACATACAATCCCATGACAGCAATAATAATTGTAGTTAAGGAAGGTAGATCTTTTATTACTAGGATGACTGAGTAATATAACAGAAACCAACTGTGTACCAAACCAACAATTAGTGGCGGTAAAAATACGAATAGTAATTGTTTTCGTATAATTTTTTTCAATTCTTTGTCGCCTACACCAATTTTGCGTAAAATTGCGTAGCGTTCTCGCTCTTCTGTAGCTTCGCGTAGCTGTTTAAAGTAAATGACACTAGCTAAAGCACACAATGCAATGACTGCAAAGAATGCAACCGAGAACAAAATTAAAGATGAAGACTCTGTATCAATGGAATACATATCTACATAGGCTGAATAATAGGTTCCTTCTGTTTTCATAACGATATCATATATGTTTCTAGATACGTTATTAGATGTTTTGGGATTTTCTATTTGATAAATTTCAAAGGAAGAAAGGGTGTAATTTTCTTTTAAGTACTCAAAAGCTTCGTCTGAAATAACAAGTACAGAAGGTTGAGGTTCCGTATCACCACCAGGGCTCGTTGGAATACTTAGCAATGGGTATCTTATTTTTTCGACTATGTGAAATATGTTGTCTTCTAAAACGGTAATTTCAGGAAATGGACTTTTATATTTTGTTGATTCATCTATTCCTCTAGTTAAAATAATTGCTTCTTTATCTTCTAAACTAACTTTTTCACCTACCCCACGTAGATCTACAATTGCATTTAATTGTGACTCAGGAAAAAGGTAAAACGCTTCAGTGTAATATTCGGGATGGCTGAAGAATGTTTCTCTATTCGTGATGTTTTCTGTTTGAATTCCCCTTATTGTTTCATGGTCTATAATTGGATGCGAATCATTTATAATTTGTTCGATTTGTTTTTGAGTTTCATCGTCTTGTGTCGAAAATGCAATATGGTTTGGAAATTCTTTTTTTACAACATCACCTTTTACGGCATAATCCACAGCAATAAATCCAACTGTAAAAATGACAACAGCACTAATTATTGAATTAAACGTAAAGTTTACAGTATTTCCTCTAATAGAAAAACGAAGCGAGGAAATCCACAACATTTTGTTCCCATGAAAGTAGTTTTTAGTTAGACTCATTTTTTGTAAAATCCAACCGGAAAACTGGCGGAAAAATAAATAGGTTCCAATTATCAAAGCTACGGTTGTAGCAATTAATGTTTCGTTAAAATAATCTTTCCATATATTCGTATCGCCTGATATGGCAATCGTATAGTAAGATGCTCCGATTAAAAGCACAGAAAGTATCGCCAGAGGCATAGAAAACTTCAGCGGTTTGTCCATTTTTTCTTTTGCATGGAATAATTCAACTAACTGCACACGACGAATACTAAAATAACTTTGAATAGTAATAATTCCAATTAATAATGCGAACAATCCTATGGTTGAGATAATTGCTTCGAGTGGAAATGAAAAGGAAATATTGTCATTGTAGTGCATTAAATTCATTAATACAGCACCGAAAAATTTCGAAAGTAATCCACCTATTAATATACCGCTGAATACAGAAATGGTACTCAAAAATAATGTTTCGAAAAAGACCATTGTAGCAATTTGGCCTTCTTTCATCCCATAAAGTAAATACATACCAAATTCTTTTTTGCGCTGCTTCATAAAAAATGAGTTAGCATACAAAATAAAGAAAACGATAAACGAAAAAACGATAATGGAGGCAATGAAAATAACCATTTTGTAGTTTTCTTTATTTTGAATGGCTGCGACTACGTCTGCGTTATACATTAAACCGGAAAAGGTAAAGTAAATGACAACTCCAACGAGCATAGAGATGAAGTAGATGGTATATAATCGAAAGTTCCGCTTCATATTTCTCCATGATAAATCAAGTAAACTCATCGGGCGCCTCCTCCTGTAGCACTTTGAATGGTTAAAATCCGATCAAAGAATTCTTTTTCTGATTGTTCCCCTCTAAACATTTCATTGACAATTTTGCCATCACGAAGAAAAATCACACGCTGGCAATAACTAGCTGCATACGGGTCATGCGTAATCATTAAAACGGTTGTCTTAAAAATTTTATTGAGCATTTGAATTTGTTCTAGTAGTTGGGTGGCAGACCTTGAATCAAGTGCACCTGTCGGCTCATCAGCAAACACAATTGCAGGATTGGTAATAAGTGCCCGTGCTGCAGCAGTGCGTTGTTTTTGTCCACCAGATATTTCAGAGGGATATTGATGTAAGATGGATTCAATGTTCAATGCTTCACTCAACTTTGCTAATCGCAGCTCCATTTCGCGTACAGGTGTTTTTTGTAACGAGAGCGGTAGCAAGATATTTTCTTTTACCGTTAATGTGTCCAGTAGATTGTAATCTTGAAAAATAAATCCAATTCGTTTTTGGCGGAATTCTCTTAAGGATTTCTTTTTCAAATTTAACAGCGAATTTCCGTCGATCCAAACATCCCCACTATTAAAGCTGTCAATTGCCCCAAGCGTATTCATTAATGTTGTTTTACCAGAACCAGATGGCCCCATAATTGCGGTGAATTCTCCTTGATCAATGGTTAAATCAATATTTTTTAACACTTGTGTTCTCCCGTAAGATTTGGATAAGTTTTTGGTTTGAATAACAGTGTTCATGGAATAATTCCTCCTTCTACTGCTCCCACTATAACTCCTTTTTTGTTAGCCAACCATTCATATAACAGAAAAGTAAGTGACAATTTTGTCACTAGAAGAATATTAATTTAATTATAAATAATCTGAAAAATATTCTATAATGATTAATCTATTATGTGTATCATGTAAATATGGGGTTAAATTTATTAACAAACTCCTCAAGTAATTAAATGATTGTAAGGATAATAGGAGGATTATACGTGAAAACTTATAGCTATTTTTGCTCTACTCAAATCGAAATGGGAATTGGAAAAGCAAAACAACTACCGGAAATGTTGAAATCTATTGAAATTGGTTCGTCTATTCTACTAGTAAGTGATCCTGGTGTAGTCCGCGCAGGACTGGTTGGCCCAATCAAAGCTGCACTTGAGACAGCTGGTTATCGTACATTATTATTTGACTCCATTGAACAAAACCCTCGAGATGTGGATTGTTTGGAAGGCGCCAAAATATTTCGCGACTTTGCTGCAGACGCTGTAGTAGCTATCGGTGGTGGAAGTGCGATGGATACAGGGAAAACTATTGCACTATGTGGACCAAATGGTGGAAGTCCATCTGAGTATGCGGATGGTTTACGGGCATACACGGATATTGCTCCTATTATTTGTATTCCAACAACAGCTGGAACGGGGTCAGAAGTAACACGCTCTGCTGTGATCACGGAGAAGTCAACACACCGGAAGATGACACTCAAACATGCTTCCTTAAGACCAATCTTAGCTGTCCTAGATCCATCCCTAACCTTCAGTGTTCCATCTGCAGTTACCGCTGCAACCGGTGTGGATGCATTAGTTCATGCTATTGAAGGGTATACATGTAAAGTAACAAATCCCATTTCGCAAGCACTCGGTGCTAAAGCGATGGAAACGATTGTTTCTGCCTTGCCTATTGCTTTTCGTGATGGGCAAAATGAAAAGGCTCGTCATGACATGTTAGAAGGCAGTTTACTCGCTGGTTTATGTTTTGGTTCTGCGGATGTCGCAGCAGTTCATTGTTTAGCAGAAGCACTTGGTGGGCTTTACGATACTCCTCATGGTGTTGCAAATGCAGTGTTCTTACCGCATGTATTACGTTTCAATGCAGAAGAAGACAAACAAATGCATGCAACACTGGCACGTTATATGAAATTTGCAAATGATTCGGACACAGAGGATACGGCTGTTGAAAAGCTAATAGAAGGGATTACCTCCTTTACAGAGCAACTCGAAATCCCTAAATTAAAAGATTTAACGGGTGTACAGGAAGAAGATTTCCCACGCATTGTGGAGTTAGCAATGCAGAACAATTCGACCCCAAGCAATGTTCGTTCCGTTACATCTGCTGATTATTTAAAGATTTTGGAGCATGCTTACTATAATGTGCAGAGTAACTTTAAAGAAGTAAGTAGATAAATAAAAAATAACCATTTCTCCGAATTCGAGAAGTGGTTATTTTTCATAGATTAAGAGTGAAAAAGGTAACGAAAAAAGAGGTTTCAATACATTTCAAAAGACCTTTGTTTTGGAATAGTAAAATGACTTACGAAGCAATTGTAAGTGGATAGCTAGTTATCGATTGTTTGCGCTATATAATTGTGCTAATTATTAAAATATGAGAAAAAAATAATCTGCTAGTGATTTCTCTTTATATTACAAATTGGAGTCTTCGTCGGAGACCTAAATCAATTGTAAAATAACGTTTATTTCATTAAGGTGTGCTGACATGTGGAAAAACTTTAGACTACTATTATGTATAGTAATCATTGGTCTAGTACTTGGTGGTTGTCAAGTGACAAAAGAAAATGGAAAGGATTTAAAACCTTCTGAAATGAAGACGGAGGATTTACCCGATGTCCGAGCTCTGCAGGACGAATTTACGCGTAGTTTCATCGAGTCCACTGAAGAGGTAGAACCAGGATATTATTCATTCCTTTCCGGGACGAAGCGTTATCGAATGCTATTTCCAAAAGAAGGAGCGATCCATCAAGGATACGGGGTGAAAGAAGACCAATTTGAAGGTTTTTTAATGAGTACTATAAATGACAATGGAACCGATTCCCAAATTAAAATCAACTATTATGCCTATGGGACGTTAGAAAGCGTTGAAGGTGGATTGGAAATGTTGGAAGGGAGTATTGGACAAAAGCTAGAATTTGAAAAAATACTTAGTAAAAATACGGATATATACTATGCACCATTCCAGTTTGATTCAGAAACATTTGGCATAGCGGCATTGGTCGCCAGTCTAAATGATAACGGTGTGATTCAAATTGTTTATGATACACAATGCAAGAAGGACCAAAATGAGTGTCAGCAGATAAAGGAAGACGAAGTGGATAAAATGATCCATTGGGCCGGCTCTTTTGAGTTCGTTGATCAAGAAGTCAAATGAAAGTGGTGATGATAAATGGGATAGCAAACGATTCACTTGCAATGTAATGAATGGATATCTTTTGTTCATCCTGTAAAATCATGATAGCTATTAGATTATTGAATAAAATAGATCTATTAATGCTTTCACTTTTTAATGCAAGTGGAGTCTTCTTTGAAGAGCTCGATAAATTGAGAGTATAACATCTATTTCATTAAGGAGTGCTGACATGTGGGAAAATAAGAGGCTATTAGTATTTATAATAAGCATTGGTTTAGTGCTGGGAGGTTGTCAAATGGCAGAGGAAAACGGGAAAGATATAAAACCTTCTGAAATGCAAGTGGAAGATTTACCGAATGTTCGGGCACTACAAGACGAATTTACACGAAGTTTCATCGAGTCCACTGAAGAGGTGGAACCAGGCTATTATTCATTCCTTTCGGGGACGAAGCGTTACCGGATGCTATTTCCAAAAGAAGGAGCGATTCATCAAGGATATGGAGTAAAAGACGACCAATTTGAAGGTTTTTTAATGAGTACTATAAATGACAATGGAACTGATTCTCAAATTAAGATTAATTATTATGCTAATGAGTCGATTGAAAACGTCCCAGTAGTCTTGGAAATTTTAGAAGGGCGTGTCAATCAGAAGTTAGAGTTCGAAAAAATTACTTCTGAATCTTCGGAGGTCTACTATGCGCCAATTGAATTCGAACCCGATGTGTTCGGTATAGCAGCATTGGTCGTAAGTTTGAATGGTGAAGGTTCGGTCCAAATCGTTTATGACACGCAATGTAAGAACGATAAAAATGAGTGTCAGCAGATAAAAGAGAAAGAAGTAGATAAGATGGTCCATTTAGTTAAGTCGGTCGAGTTCATAGAAAAAGAAGTCAAATGAAAGCGGTGATGAAATATGGATAACGAGGTTTTAAATTCTAATAATCTTCGTCTGCGTTTAATTGATTTAGAATACAAAGGTCTGAAAAATGAAGAATTTAAATCGGAAATTAGAAGGATTTATTTTGAAGAAACTGGCCATGAATTGAAGGCTGATATCGAAATATTGAAATCGAGCGATGCGAAAAGTTTAAAAGACGACCAATCGGGATATGACGGCACAGCGATTTATTTCCAGACGGAAGGAAAGGAGAATGACCAATTATATATCCTTTCTCAAGGTAGTCAGCAGTCGAAGGATTGGGAGTACAATATGAATGCAATGTTGGCCGGGCAGGATGCATCGCAGGCGGATAGTACGTATATTTTCGTCAGAGAAGCGATTGAACACTTCAATGTAGATGACAAAAAAAATCAGGCCGATATCATCGGGATGTCCCATTCCCTCGCCCATAATAATAATGCGACGACACAATTGCTTCACAATGTTTTTGATAAAATATACAGCGTGAACGGTGCCCAGACGAATTATTATCAGCTTTATTCAGCAGACAATGCCTTCCGTCAAGAGGTGAATAAGCAATTCTCGTTGAACCGCAGCGACCTATTTGCTGTTTATAAGCTTGATCCAGTAAAATTGCGGGCATTCACCGAAGCGTATTATGAGAAGGAAGGAAATACAAAAGGTATCCACCAACTCATCTCAACCGATGATCCTTTATATGGGATTAGCGGGGCAAGAGGCTTTTTCCCCGTAGGTACCGTTGAGATGGTCGATACGAATACAGAAAGACCGGGAATCCGTGACATATTCGATCAGCTACACGATTCCGAAGTAGCACATTTGCAACAGCTTGCCATCACTTATTCGGTCGCCGAGAAAGCAGGCAGTACAAATGGACTTAAGGAGCTGACAGGGCTAGATATATCGATATTTGAAGGGGCAGAGGGAAACTGGGATTATGCCAAGTTGTACATGACAAAAGGCGATGAAATCAATGCGATGATCGCAGATATGAATACAAAAGTTCCCCCGCTCATAGATTCTATCAAAAAAATGACAAGTAATAGTGATGTCATTTTTAGTCACTTTGTCGATGCGGGATATTTGAGTGAAGCTGATAAAGATATTGTCGTCCATGAATTGACGAATATTGAGGGTCTTTTGGAAGAAATGAAGTCCCTCATCCAGACGAATAACTCCATCCGGGAATCCCAATACGATGTGAACTATTCGGGTAGTAATCCATTCTTGACAGTACTCGGTGCCGATATCGGCTCACTCATCCGTCTGTTGAATTTGAAAGATTCATTTATGGAGAGCTTCGAAAAGCTAAAAAGCGTATTAGGACCTATGCTTGCAGAAATCGGAGATAGTCATTCCATTCTCGAAATGCTTAATGCACTGGGACTCCAATCAGGTCGTGCTTATTCAGGGAGTGATCTGATTTTAGTGAAAGGGAGCGGAGCTGATAAAATCAAGGTAAATATTTCTGCAGCAGTTCGTATGTATCAGCAAGGCAACGAATCATTGGAAGTAAAAAACCGCCATGTGGAGGCGCTTATAGCAGCATTGGATGCCGAGTTGGTAGATGGGTTTGCGCTAGAGCGGACAAAAGTCGTAAGTCGGATCAATGAGATTGAAAGTAATCCATCTTCTTATGCCGACCATGTCAATGCATGTGTTGCCCCTTCAGGAAATAAAGCGGAGATCGTCGGGGCTAATGTCCATGAATATTTGCCGCCTTTAAGTGGTATTCAGTTCGACGGTATTCAATCGATTTTACAAACAGAAATTACGAATGCGAAAACATTTCTGACTACGTCAAGAACGGCCATCGAAACCCTTTTTGATAAGGATGAATTTGTTGCAGCGCTGTTCGACTATGTTCCAGGAGGTTAAATAGGGAATGTATCGTTATTATTCAGTTAATCTAACGGCAAGAATTTTACCATATGAGAGCCATTTGGATAAAAAAGATAAACTAGAGCTGTATGTGGATGCTATCCACGAAGAGGATCGGAAATTTTTGAAATTAGTGCAAGACATCATGGCGGACGACGCAAGTACTGGTAAAATTGTAGAAGCCATTGATCAAAATGCAAATGAGCAATATCAAAAAAACGAGGCGGCACTTCAACTTGTTAGTTCAGATATTTCGAAGATGGTTCAATCCTTCGATGATCAAGTGGATGATATGAAAACACAATCGATGACAATTGACTATCGAGTGTGGGAGGAAGAGGCGGAGGCCAACTAAATAGAAGGTTAATAATCTTTTATAGACGTCTGAACAAAGAAAGACATAATATAGTTTTACTATAGTAGAAATCGTCCACTCATATAATCGATGAACGATTTCTTTTTTCTTTTGTTAAAGTTAGTAGTTGATTTCTCCTAATGCATCCGTTAATGAAATAAGAGATTTTGTATCAATTGACCGGAGATAGTCTTCAAAAGTATCTCTCCATACACAAACTTAGTTAATCCAATGTGGAGGACGTTGTAGATGAGAGGGTAATATTGTCTCTACATCACCTTTAGCTGAATTAATTTGCATTTGAGTTAAGAACATGCTCGTTGATAAGTTTGCCCCACTTAAATTAGCATCACGCAAATCGGTACCAATAAAATTTACCGCTCTTAAATCTGTATTTTGCATATCGGCAGCAATTAAATAAGCTCCCCTGAAATCAGTTCCCCTCAAATCTTTATCCTTTAATTTTTTTCCTATCCAATCGGCTCTTGCATGGTCATAATCTTTCACCTTTTTAGCGCCAGGTAACTTTGCAATAATATTCTCTCTAATAATATCACTTGCTGCTGTAAGCAATTCATTCAACGTATATCGATACATCACTAGATCAAGAGATAATAGTTCATCAGAATCCAACTTGGTTAAATCCTGCAGCTCCATTAATTTCTGACTCAACTTATCAGATAAGTTAGCCGGAATATCGTACGAAATGGCTTCTGCTGCATACGCAATCATTTCATGGATTTGCTCCATTATAGGAAATGCTTGGAACATTTTTTCTCTAGTTTCAGGATTATCTCGCCAACTTTGGCCATTAAAAGTAACTTGAGAAACTACTTGCCCAGCACCTAAACAGTCAAATACTGTACAGCCTTTAAAGCCTTTTTCTCTTAACTGGCTATGAATTTGGCAACTATAATCAGATTGTAAATTCATGCAAGGAGTACCCGCGGGTTTAATAATTGGAAAATCACTAGATGGCATAATATTAAGTGCTGTGCAGCAGAGTCCAAAGCATTTAGTACAATCAGCAATTAACCCTTTTCTTATATTTTTGGCTGTTTCTTTATTCATTTTTAACCCTCTTTAAATTTCTACTTTTCAGTTGAGCAACTATGGTTTACCAATTACGGGATATACATCCGTTATATCTTCTAAATCTTTAATCAAATCCTTTAAATACGATTGATTTGACATAAATTCAAAGGACAGTACTGCACCAGTTCCTACTGGATAACAAGTCTCTCCAGACCATTCTATATGACCTAACCTATCCATTTTTCCCTCAAAGTGTATAAAGCTATCTAAATTATTCAATATAGCTTTACCCGATAAATGCTTGTCCATTAACTTCAAATCATCAACAAAATCTCTAATTTCATCTGTCCTTAAACTTGCATTAAAATCAACATAATACCCTGGAATTTCAACTTTTACATTTGAAACAACCCAGTTTCCATCCCAATAATCATAGCTATTCGGATGTTCACGTCCTAAGATCTCTATTTCAATTTTAGTTTTCTCTCCTGACAGACGAAACTTCACCTTACCACCTCAAACTTCAACTATTTTCCTTATTGGATTAAACTAAGGTATTAGTTTAAATGCAATTTAATGGAATTAATCAATTTTTCTCTTAAAGACAGCCTATTATTTATTCAACGAAAATGTTTCTATATTCGACCAATCTCTCGTATGCTTCAATGTAATTTCGATAAACATTGCTAGTGCTGGGGAAACCCATTTGTTTTTATGATAAGCAAATTGAGAGAAAATCGGATAAAAGCCTCCATCACAAGGAATCACTTTTAATTTCTCTTCTTTGATTTCTTCGTTTACTGCCATTAAAGGTAGGCAGGCAATACCTAAACCACTCATGACACAACGTTTCATCGCTTCTACACTCCAAAGCTTCATCGTATGAGAAGGTGTAATTCCTCTATCTCCTAGGTATTCTTCAAACATATTTCGGTAACTACAATCTTCCTCATTTACGATTAAACACTCGCTTAGTTTTTGATGTTCATAGCTTTTATCTAAGTTATTCAGCGAACAGTCAGGACTTCCGACTAGGACAATGGGCTCGGCTAATAATGGTTGAATGATTAAATCAGAATCCTGTAATTCTGGTAACATAAGAAATGCAATATCTGCACTACCACTAAGTATCGCTCTTTTGTTATCTCCGCAAGTGGCGTTACTTAAACTAATGCTCACATGGGGAAACTTCTTTCTATATTCTCTTAAAATTGGTTCTAAACGATATACAGTCACGGACTCTGGAGCGGAAATCTTTAACTCACCTCTGATTTCCTCTTCATTACTAGTAATACTTTCAATCCTTCCGTAGGTTTCTAATATTTCTTTCGTATAGGGTAATAACTTTTTGCCAACATCGGTCAATTTTAGTTTTCGCCCCATTCGATCAAATAAGGGTGCTCCTAAATGTTCTTCCAGTGCTTGTATATGAGAAGTTACCGTAGATTGTGTATATCCTAAATGTTCTGCAGCCTGGGTGAAGCTTCCCGTTTCTATCACTTTTTTAAACGTAACAAAATGGCGTATTTCCATTATTTCACCTACTTTGATTTTATGTTTATTACAATAGTATCAAAGAAATCAATACTTCACTTCATGAATTTCAATTTTACTGATAATTTAATATAGGTTAATGTTAAGAGAAATATCCAAAGTGGGAGGGGAATGTTTTGAAACGTATACATTATAGTTGGTTTATCCTTGCTGTAACATTTTTCTCCATTATAGTAGCGGGGATTACGATGTCGTCATCGGGAGTTTTTATAACTCCTTTCGAAAGCGAATTTGGCTGGGATCGATCGGTTATTGCAATTGCTTTTGCGATTAGCTTGTTCTTATATGGAATATCTGGCCCGTTTATGGCGGCATTACTCAATGTGATGGGCTTAAGGAAAATGATGATGATATCGATGGCCACTTTACTAATGGGGATGCTTCTCACTTTTATTATGCAACAAGCATGGCAGCTAATCCTCATTTGGGGAGTCATTATTGGGCTTGGATCTAGTCTTTTTTTAACGGTGTTAAGCCCGTATGTGGCGAATCATTGGTTTGAGAAAAGAAGAGGTCTTGCAGTAGGGATTTTAACTGCGAGTACAGCGACTGGACAGCTCATTTTACTTCCTGTTTTAGCGGGAATTATTGAGAACTATTCGTGGCGTCCAGCGATGGGATTAATCATGACTTTGAGTTTGATTATGCTCCTCATCATTTTAGTTTTTATGAAAAACAGTCCAAAAGATATCGGACTTCTTCGATATGGGCAGGAAGAGGAAGTAGAAGACGGTGAGGAAGAGCAAAAGGAAAACCCTATTGTAACTGCTTTCAAGGGGTTAAAGGAAGCGGTGAAGGTGAAGGAATTTTGGTTGCTAGCAGGCAGTTTCTTTGTTTGTGGGTTTTCTACAAACGGTTTATTGGGTACGCATTTTGTTTCCTATTGTATCAGTTTTGGTATTCCTTTAGTTACAGCAGCGTCACTTCTGTCGTTTATGGGAGTTTTCAATTTGATAGGTACGACATTATCTGGTTGGTTATCAGATCGGTTTGATAATCGCTGGTTATTATTTACCTATTATGCTTTAAGAGGAGCCTCGCTTGTTTTTTTACCTTGGGCGTTAAAGGAAGGTTCTATGACTTTATTATTTATCTTTTCTATATTTTATGGATTAGATTGGATTGCTACTGTGCCACCCACAATTAGTATTTCTAGACAAGTTTTTGGCATTAAGAAAAGTGGTGTAATTTATGGATGGATTTTTGCATCTCACCAGGTAGGTGCGGCAGCTGCAGCCTACGGAGGGGGTCTCGTTTATAAGTTTTTTAATACGTACACTTTGTCCTTCTTATTGGCGGGAGTTTTCTGTTTATTGGCAAGTTTTTTTGTCATTTTCATAAAAAAACAGTATTCTGGTCGATTGGCCTAATTACAGAAAACATATGTCACAAAATAAAGGCATACTCCTTAATAAAGGAATATGCCTTAAAGTGATGATCTGAGAGGGATTCGAACCCCCGACCCCGTCCCTGTCAAGGACGTATTCTCCCGCTGAACTATCAGATCGTTATATGTTTCTTCCGCTATTATATAAGTTTGGTCTACAGAGTACAATACTTTAAATGACTATTTTTCTATTACGGCTTTAGATGTATTTGTAAACAATGCTCTAGTCTATTTATTTATATAGCAGTTAGCCTATACTAGAAAGTATAAGTTAGTACGGCGAAAGGAGAGGACATATGGTTGATTATACAAAAGAAGTAGAGCAACAACTTCAATTTTGGAAGCATAGAATGACAAAAAAATCTGGTATTTTAGGCCGGGCTTCTAAAAATGTACAGAACAAGGTTAATGGTCTTATTCCGGAAAAGTTCCATCAAGTGATGACAGAAAGTATTAAAAACATGGTAAAAGCAACGCTTGTAGGCTCCAACATAACAACGAAAAAACGTTTGCCATTTGAGCTCAGCCTATATGAACGAGACGAGTTACTGAAAGAAAAACTTTCTACTTTCAGAAAAACAGCTGTTATTGAAGGTGCTGGTACAGGAGCAGGCGGAATACTGCTAGGGCTTGCTGATTTCCCATTACTATTATCGATAAAAATGAAATTCCTTTTTGAAGCTGCCGCGATCTATGGATTTGATACGGATGATTATGAAGAACGACTTTTCATTCTACATATTTTTCTATTAGCTTTTTCAAGTGAGGAAAAACGAAAAGATGCATTGTATATTATTGAAAACTGGGAACACCAAAAGCATTTGATTGCGGATATGGACTGGCGAGAGTTCCAGCAGGAGTATAGGGATCATATTGATTTGGTTAAAATGTTTCAGTTACTGCCTGGTATCGGAGCGGTTGTTGGGGCGTTTGCCAACTATAAACTGCTTGACCAACTTGGAGAAACAGCTATGAATTCATATCGGATGCGTTTAGTGAGCGATATCTAATTGACTCTCATAAAAAATGATGTTATATTGTAAATATTCTAATTAAAGGTGTGGTGAAGTATGTCGGTTGTAGGTATAAACTAATTTAGTTTAATAAGGCTTTTAATCACTGGTTTGAACCAGTTTATTAAGTATGCCTTGTTCCATGATGTGTAAGCAACATTGTGGATACCTACCTAAAGACTGCTTCCTTTTCCATATAATCGTTTGACATAATAGTATGTTAAAACGAAGAGCGTGGTGGGATTTGTCCTGCTATGCTCTTTTTTCTATCCTATTATTGGTTGACGATTCAAAATGTCTTGTGACGACCACAAGGCAAATGCCCGCAGGAGCTTTCTATCCATTTTTCGGTTTGAATCCGTAATTATGGAAAGGTAGGAGAGTTCTTGCGGGCATTTTCTAATTTCATTCAGTAGAGGTTTAAATCCCTACTGAATGAAATTAGAGCCTCCGGCGGATGTCACAGATTTTGAAAGGAGTGAATTGAGCTTGCTCAATTCAAAATCTGGACGCAAATACGCCAAGGCGAATTTGATTAGATAAGGAGGAGTAAAAATGAATAAGATGACATTTGAAAAATTACAATATAACGAACTAAAGGAAATGGTGAAATCCCATTGCGTAAGTAGTTTAGGGAAAGAATTACTGGATAAGCTACAGCCTAGCACCAATAGTAAGGTTGTAAAAAATAGACTATATGAGACAACAGAGGCTCGAAAACTATTGGATACGGAAAGCCATCTCCCATTAAAGGGGATTTCCAATATAAATTATTTGATGGAAAAGCTTGAAAAAGGGATGATCTTAGGTCCTTCTGAGCTAGTAGCTATTTCCGATTTTTTAAGAGGGTGTCGGGTGATAAAGAAGTTTATGTTAGGAAAGGAGTTTTTTGCTCCTGTCTTACATGCTTATGCATATTCGATGATGGAATTTCAAAGTATTGAAGAGGATATTAATTACTCCATTAGAGGGAATAGAGTCGACTCGGAGGCTAGCAAAGAATTAAAGCGAATCCGAAACCAAATGGCAAAAACAGAAGAAAAAATAGAAGAACGATTAAATAAGTTTTTAAAAAGCAGTGCGAACAAACAATATATTCAAGAATTTTTCATAAGCAAAAAAGACGATCGGTTTACAATTCCGATTAAGGCTTCCTATAAAAACCAAGTGGAAGGCACCATTATCGAAGCTTCTTCCAAAGGTTCTACGGTATTTATAGAGCCAGCTGCTATTTCTAAATTGAATGCAGAACTAGCTGCTTTAAAGGCTGAAGAGTCAATGGAAGAGTATCAGATTCTAGCTACCCTTTCAGGAAGCATTCTTGAGCAAACAAGCCAGATCAATATCAATATCGAACTTATTGCTCAGTATGATATGATTTTTGCCAAAGCAAAGTTTAGTAAAACGATGGATGGAATAGAACCAAAGTTAAATAATCATGGGTACATTAAGCTGATAAGCTGTAAGCATCCACTATTGTCAGGAAACATTGTGCCTTTAGATTTTGAGATTGGAAAAGATTATCGAAGTTTAATCATTACTGGGCCTAATGCTGGAGGAAAAACAGTCGTGTTAAAAACGATAGGAATCCTAACTTTAGCCATCATGTCAGGCTTTCATATAGCAGCAGCTGAAGGTACGGAGCTAGCAGTTTTCGATCAAATCTTTGTAGACATCGGGGACAATCAAAGCATTGAAAATTCCCTAAGTACATTTTCATCTCATATGAAAAACATATCCGAAATTATGAATATGTCCACGAATAATACCCTCCTCCTTTTTGATGAGATAGGAAGTGGGACAGAACCGAACGAAGGGGCAGCACTAGCAATTGCCATACTCGAGGAATTTTATCAAATGGGCTGTATGACGGTTGCGACGACTCACTACGGAGAGATTAAACGTTACTCAGAAATGCATAGTGACTTTATGAATGCTGCGATGCAATTTAATAGCGAAGCGTTAGAACCGATGTATAAGCTTTTAATCGGAAAATCTGGTGATAGCAATGCACTGTGGATTTCTAAGAAAATGAATTTACGTGAAAAGGTGCTACAAAAAGCACAGCGTTATATAGAAAATAAAACATATGACCTTGAGCGAGTAAGAGACAATAAAATAAAAAAACCACTCCTTGTTGCCAACCAGGAAGAAGTAACATATGAATTTGAAGTAGGAGACAGAGTAAAACTAACTGAACACGAGGATTTTGGAATTGTGTATGAGAAAAAAGATAATTATAATAATGTGGCCGTGTTTTATAAAAATGAAATAATAAAAGTAAATGCAAAGAGAATGCAACTGGAAGGAAGAGCAAGCGATTTATATCCAGAAGGATATGACTTAAATAGTTTATTTGTTAGTTACGTAGAACGGAAATTCCAACATGACATGGAAAGAGGCTCTAAGAAGGCAGTGAAAAAGGTTTCAAAAGAAATGAAGAAAAGGCTCAGTGAATAGTACCTTCAAATAGTTTAGGTAAATTCATACCCAATATGGGTTAATCGATGGTTTAGAGGGTAGAATAAATTAGGAAATTCTATTTTATAAGATGTTAGGAGGAAATTGGGATGGATGAAAAAATGGGTGGTATTGAAGTAGGCGAAATTCTTACTGTGATGGATGAAGATAATCGAGAACAAGAAATAGAAGTAATTGGTCTATTAACGATTGAAGATAAGGAATATGCAGCAGTTGCATTTGCAGATGATGCTCAAGCAGAAACGATAGATGAGGTAGACGTATTCTTTTTCCAAGTGATAGATGGAGAGGAATTAGCGGAAATAGAGACGGACGCGGAATTTGAAAAAGTATCTGCAGCATTTTTAGAAGCTCAAGAAGCTGAAGATGAGGAATAAAAAAATGATTAAAAAGAGAGGGGATTAATTCCTCTCTTTTTTAAAGCAATCCCTCTCGACAATTTGATTTTCCTTGCAATTTATTATATTTTTTAACTTCGCTTATTGTCTCCTCTATTTCTTTCATGTAATGCTCAAATAGATGATCATTTCCTGATTCGTTAAAATTCTGTCGATCAATAGAATTTAACAATGCAATTATTCCTTTACACTTTAAATCATCAGAAGACGGGATTTTAGATTCTCCCTCAATTTCCCCTTTTACTACTAACTCCCCATTGCTATCTTCCATTTTAAATGAGAATTTTTTTGTGTCATTAAGGTGCATTTCAGAACACTCCTAACATAATAATCGAATCCCTTAATATAATATATCCGCGATGAATAGTTTTACTCATATATTGTATTTGTACCAGTATATCTAAGCGATTTTAATCAATATTATTACTATTGGAATTGGACGTCATTGTTTAAGGTATATACTACTAAATAATTGAATCTATATTGAGGGACAATACCAATTTTTGTATTGCTAAAAAGCCTGTATTATATGATAATCCAAAGGTACGTTATATAGAGAGTTAAACATTTTACGTGAGGAGGAGTTAAGATGGAACAAAATCAAGAGACAATTAAAGTAGGACAAATTTTCACCGTGCTAGATGAAAACGATCAGGAGCAAGAAATGGAAGTGCTCGGATTGCTAACTGTTGAGAGTACAGAATACGCCGCTGTAGGATTTGTAGAAGATATTCAATCTGAATCAGACGAGGATATTGATGTGTTCTTTTTCCGAGTAGAAGATGAGGAGTTATCTTTTATCGATACAGATGAAGAATTTGAAAAAGTATCCTTAGCATTTTCAAAATTAGAGGATGATACGATTTTATAAAAAAGGAAGGGCTTAACAAAGCCCTTCTTTTTTTTATAGGAATGTTCTCCAGTCACTTAACATAGAATCTTAAGGATTGTGCATGAGCGCCAAGAAAGGAAGAGAATAACAGAATTATAAAATATTTTATTCACAATTTACAGAATATAATGTACAATTTAGAGATTACAAGTTTAGGAGGATTATTTTGGCGAAATTAAAGAAATTTGGAATTGTATTAGCTTCATCTGCTTTATCTTTTGGCATGTTTTCTTCTATTGCAAGTGCTTCCCTCAATGAAGAGGGGCAACAAGAAAGAATCCAAATTCAAGTTGCTTCAACAGAAAATGTTTTTACGAAGAATGATTTAATTAAAAAGTTTCATGAGTTATTTCCAAAGAAGTTTGATTTTTTAACGAGTAGTGACTTTTATATGGGCGGTGCTCACGTTTACCCTGATGATAATACTGTACGTTATGATTTGTCTTTTAACAAAACGATTGATGGAAAACGAGTGTATGGAAGTGTTGGATTTGTTGGAGAAAAATTAGAAATTGAGCAATTCTACTATCAGCCAGCTCTTGAAAAAGACTCGTTATTTCCAGCAAAAGTCTCTAAAGAAGCTGCAAAGAAAATAGCGATTGATTTTGTAGCACAATTTTTGAATGCAGAAGATTATGAGCTAGAGCCAAACTATTATAACTATTATCCTCAACAAATTTTAACAGAACCGATTCGTTACTCCTTTTCTTTCGCACGTACGGAAAATAAAATTTCTATCGCTGATCAAAGAATAGAAGTATCAGTTCTTGGAAATGGGGAAATCGTTAACTTTTACAAAAATCCTATTAAATCGGAAAAAGCTACATTTGACGATGCAAAACAAATAAAGGATCAAAAAGTGATATTAGAAAAAGTAAAAGAAAATCTATCAGCAAGTTTGCAGTATCAGCTAAATAACGATTACCAAACTGGTGAACGCAATGTTCAGCTTGTCTATCAACCAACAATGAAATGGCAAGGTGTACATGCATCTACAGGTAAATGGCTTACTTCCAATGGTTACGTAGAAGAAGTTCCCAAAATAACGAAAATCGAAAAGTTAGCTGCTAATCCATTGCCTCCAAAACAAAAGGGTATTACAGTCGAGTCTGCAAAAAAAATAGCGGAACAGTTCCTGAATTTTAAATCCGATAAAGTTAAATTGACTATTTCATCACTAGATGAGATTGAAAACTATAACGGACAGCCTGTTATTAGTGTCCAGTATATGTATAACTATGCGACCGGTGGAACTGGTGGAAGTATAGAAATAAATAAAAATACAGGTGAAATTATTCAGTACTATGATGTTAAAAGCCACCTTCTTGAACAAATTGGAGAAAAACAGAAAACAGAAAAACCAATTTCTAAAGAAGCAGCGCTTGCTCAAGCAGTGAAATATTTAAAAGAGTGGGCACCATCTTATCTACACAATTACGCTATGCCTGTAGAGGAGCCTTTTTTTGAAAAGGGAATAAATAGTTATTATTTCAATTTCCCGAGAATTGTAAACGGTATTGTTGTGCAAGGTGATCAAATAGGAGTACAGATAGCAGCAGATGGTTCTTTAGGTAGCTTAAATATTAATTTCCAAGAGGTAGAAAACTGGCCTACGATAGATAAAATCATTTCTGCAGAAGATGCAAAAGCGAAATTAAAAGAGGCATTAAGCCTTAAATTGAATTATATGAAACAAGGAATAGATGAAGACAATCATCATTATGATTTAGTGTATTCTCCAACTTTCAATGAGGATCCAATGAGTTATTTAGATGCACAAACAGGAGAATGGAAAAGTATTTATGGGGCAAACAATACAACTGTCATTTCACATCCTTGGGCTGAAGAGGAACTTAACTATCTGATTAGTGCAAAAATATTGGATGTCAAAAACAACAAAGATTTTAATGCAGATGCTTCTATTACAAAAGGAGAAGCGTTAAAAGTAGTAATGAATTCCATTTCTTATTTTTATTCGGGTGGTTATTATGGGAACAGAGAAAATATGCCCCAAACATTTGATAATATAGATCCAAAGCATCCACTATATCAATCCGTAGAACGGGCAGTTGAAATGGGTGTTATTAAACCAGCGAAGAGCTTTGATATGGATGCTAAAGTGACACGAGAAGAACTAGCGGCTTGGTATATACGTGTGCTAGGACTTGAGCAAGCAGCTAAACATAGCGATATTTATAAACTAAACTTTGCGGATGCAAATAAAGTGAACAAGGAATATACTGGATATGTTGCACTAGCAAGCTCTTTGGGATTATTAGAGACCGATCAAGACAAGTTTAATCCTGAACAGGAAGTAACCTACGCGGAGCTAGCAGCCTCAACAATACGCTTAGCTCATGAAATGTCCGAAAAAAGAAATGGTATCTATTATTAATAAATAGTTGAAAGTTTTAATGGCTTCTGCCGTGTATTTATACGGTAGAAGCTTTCACTTTGACTGAGGTGGAGATTGTGTGAGGATAACTGTTAGCATTCTTTCTATGTTATTTGGAGCAATATTAGTAAATACAACTTTTGGGTCCCATAATGTTATAGAAAATTTTATTTCCCATGCTTATGGAATAGTTTTTATCGTTTTAGGCGCATTACTTCTAATTCATCGGAAGAATAAAAAAGGAAAACTATATGCTAGACCAATGGGGATAGCGATAGCTGTGAGTGTATTTGGGATTGGAATGATATTAAAGCCGGTACTAACTTCAAGTAGTGGATTAGTGGGATTAGGAGTATTTTTTGTGATTGTCGGCTTGATTATAGCATTGCTTGACTATTTAGAAGAATAATACATAAAAGAAGACAAAAGCATCGATGCAGGAAAATACACATCGATGCTTTACTATTTAACGAAGAACTACTTCGTGTTCCCCTTCACTATCTACTGCTACTAATACTAATGAATTGTCTCGCTCTGAAATAGGTAACGGAACTTTTGCATACAGGTGGATAGTTTGTTCTTGTAAAGAATCAACATTAGATGCACCAAACTCAGTTCCATCCAGTGATTCGGTAGTTGCAATGAAATCGAATTCATGTTTGTTATCATAAATCGCTTTAAAACTTACAGAGCCAAATGAGTGGCCGTAGTGGAATGTCTCCATTGTGTCATTACTAACTTTCCCCGTTAAATGAAGATAGATTTCGCTATCTGTCATTATGCTGTGCGGGTCTGCCCCGGTTGATGTTGTAAATTCTTTTGTAAACTCGGCATGATCTAGTGTCATTATAACGTCACCGTCTTCATATTCCAAGACGATATCCTCTTTCAATAGGTTTTCGCCTAGCGGTTGCGCTTCTGGATTCTTTTCTTCCACTTTGGACTCCGTATTATTTACTGCTTTTTCGGTATTAATGGGTTTATTTTGTTTTTCTTTTGACGGGTTGTCCACTTCTTCTGTAAGCTTTTTATTTTCGTTTTCTGCTACAGCAACTTCCCCGTCGTTACTACATGCTGCTAAGACAATAGCTAATAATGTTAATAGAATAGCAATACTTTTCTTCATATACTTATCTCCCTATCAATAATAATGTTCTATTTACTTTATTATAGTCAGCTAATTTTTGAGCTTGCAAGCCTATATGGGGATAGTTGGTAAAAATGGTTCTTTAGAAATCTAAGTTGAAAATAAGTCGAAATACCGTGTTTTATCGAAATAAATGAATTAAGTGAGAAGGAAGTACTACTTTGTGTATTAGTGACCATTTACTGGATACTGCGAAAAAGCAGATTAGTATACATTTCAGATATGTGAAGGTACTCTAGGTATAGAATGTACATAACTTTTTAAAAGGAGAGAAAAAAATGCAAGTAATTACTGGTAAAACTGCTCTAATTACAGGGGCTGGTCGTGGAATAGGAAAAGCAACAGCAATCGCATTTGCAAAAGAAGGTATTCACGTTGGGCTGCTAGCTCGTACGATTGAAAATTTAGAACAAGTAGCAGCCGAATTAAAGGATTTCGGAGTAAAGGTTTCCATTGCAACCGCAGACGTTGCTGACATGGATTCCGTTAACCAAGCTGTAGAGAAGATAAAAGCTGATCTTGGTTCTATAGACATTTTAGTAAATAGCGCAGGCATTAGTAAATTTGGTAATTTCCTTGAACTAGATCCAGCTGAATGGACGAAAATTATTCAAGTAAATGTAATGGGGACTTACTACGTAACACGAGCAGTATTACCTGAAATGATTGAAAGAAAAACAGGCGACATTATTAATATCTCATCTACTGCAGGGCAAAAAGGTGCACCAGTAACAAGTGCTTATAGTGCATCAAAAGCAGCTGTTATCGCATTAAGTGAATCATTAATGTTAGAAGTAAGAAAGCATAACATACGTGTCGTTACACTGACGCCAAGCACAGTTGCTACAGATATGGCAGTTGAGTTGAACTTAACCGATGGCAACCCAGAAAAAGTGATGCAGCCAGAAGATCTTGCAGAATTTATGGTTGCTCAGCTTAAGATGAATCCGAGAATCTTACTCAAATCTGCGGGATTGTGGTCGACCAATCCATAAATTAAGTGAATAGAAGAAAAAGGAAAAGCGGTTAATATTGCTTTTCTTTTTTTGAAGAAAAAAGTGTATTTGTCTATTCTCTATCAAAAAAGGGAGTGATTGCGAGAATGTAAGGGATAGTGTAAGATTGTTTTTATGAATAATGCTATATAAGCGGGTGGAAAAAAGTGCGCTACCATGGAAGGTTATTGGCAATTGGAGTGGTTCTTTTATTTAACTTACTCCGTTATTTTTATTATCATCAATATTTAGCGTTGCCTTTTAAATGGACTTTTTTTATTTTAACCGTTATTTTTTTGGTTGTAGCATGGTGGAGCGGAAAGCAATTTGATCATGTAAAATACATGTCTGAAAGAGATCCGTTGACCGGTACATATAATCGTCGCACGGTAGAAAAATCCTTCCAAAAAGTTGCAAAAAAATGTGATCAAAAAGATCAATCACTCGGAATTATTATGTTGGATCTAAATAATTTTAAAGAAGTGAACGACGAATTTGGGCACCAAAGAGGCGATGAACTGCTCATACAAACTGCAGCTACATTAAATCATTTTGTGGGGAAAAATGGTATCGTTGCAAGATGGGGTGGGGACGAATTTATCATACTAGTTTCCAATGTAAAAGAAAACTTTGCTGAAAGTTATGTGAAGAAACTTCAAAAAAGGATTAAAGAGCAAAGTTCTGAAGCTTTTTCGAACGTTGGGGCTTCTGTTGGGTATTCCATTTATCCAAGACAAGGTGTAAGTTTTCAAAAGTTAATTCAAAAAGCTGATGCGAAAATGTATAAAGAAAAAAAGGAAAAGTGACGATATCGCTTTTCCTTTTTTATTGGTTAAGAAACTGTGTGGTAAAGCTTTAAAAGATGATTACTTCGATTTTCACTTCAGGCGTTCGTTTTCCGCAGCGTAAGCGAACTCCTGTAATGACTCATTCTGCAAACTGGTATACGTGGAGCTACTTCAGAGTGAAAAATATAAACCCTCGTCTAAATCGTACGAGGGTTTATATTTCAGTGGGGGATGACGGGGACTAAAAGTGCGACGTCCATGTCGCAACGTCCCCACTAGCACGTCCAGTGCGTCGAAAAACCCCGGCTGATTGAAGTTTCACTTTATCCAATACGACTTTCTGTTTCCTTATCGAAAAAATGGCTTCTTGATAGATCAAAGAATAGTTTAATTTTTTGATCAGGCTGAATAGGTGAATCTGAATTTATACGGGCAATGTACTGTTGACCTTCGAGGGAAGAATAGATCATCATTTCTGCTCCCGTTAATTCCGATACTTCGATAGTTGCTTTTACGGTTGAATCGGAAGATTGAGCTATTAACTCAGGGTCTTCTGATATATGTTCAGGTCTTATTCCTAGAAGGATTTCTTTATTGTTATATCCTAGCGAGTTTAGAAACGAGAGCCTCTCTTGAGGAATCTTCAATGCAACATTTCCAATTTTGAAGTAGCCATCCGTGATTTTACCTTCAAAAAAGTTCATCGCAGGCGAGCCGATAAATCCACCTACAAATATGTTTTCTGGATTCTCATATACTTCTTTAGGCGTCCCGATTTGCTGGATTAGTCCGTCTTTCATAACGACAAGACGTGATGCCATTGTCATTGCCTCTGTTTGGTCGTGTGTTACATAAATTGTTGTCGTTTTCAGTCGTTGATGTAACTTTGCTATTTCAGCACGCATTTGGACACGTAATTTTGCATCTAGATTCGATAATGGTTCATCCATAAGAAATACTTTTGCATCGCGAACAATTGCACGACCAAGTGCCACACGCTGACGTTGACCACCCGACAATGCTTTTGGCTTTCTATCTAAGTGTGCTTCGAGGCCAAGAATACTTGCAGCGTTTTTCACACGTTTATCGATTTCCGCTTTAGAGAATTTCCTTAGCTTCAAACCGAAAGCCATATTGTCATATACAGTCATATGGGGATAAAGTGCATAGTTCTGAAATACCATTGCTATGTCACGATCCTTTGGCGGGACATTATTCATCGATTTTCCATTGATACGAAAATCACCTTCCGAAATTTCTTCAAGTCCTGCAATCATACGAAGTGTTGTTGATTTTCCGCATCCAGAAGGACCGACCAGAACGATAAACTCTTGATCTTGGACACGCAAATCAAAATTAGAAACTGCTGTTGCGCCATCCTCGTATACTTTGTAAATATTTTCAAGAACTATTTTCTCCATTTTGAGCAACTCCTCTATTATTTCTTTCTATAGATAGGTTACCAAGCCTAGAGAAATCTCAAAATGTAATATTTGCACAATTCTAATCATTAAGTGTTGTGCGATTTGTATACTCCTCCATTGCAATCAAACTGGCGCAATAAGCAACAAGTGCCCCATCGAAATTACGTACATTAATATCTGTCACAACTTGAAATTTAGAAAGTCGATATTGAAGAGTGTTTCGGTGCACGTGCAATTTTTTGGCTGCGACTGAAGCATTGAAGCCATTTTCAAAAAGGAGTTGAACTGATTGTAATAACTCCATATCGTATTCAATTGGTTCTAATATCTCCTTGTGAATTATTTGTTTTAGTTCTTCTGATATTTGATCTATCAAGATAAAAGGAAAAGTATTTTGCATCGAATATATTTGTTCAGCTCGATTCCGCGACAGACCTTTGAAGAACCACTTTTGTTCTGTTATAAAATGTGAGGCAAAGGGCTGGGTTGTTGGATGAAATTTCCCGATATACATTTTAACTGTGATGAAAAAATCACTTTCAAGCGCAACGATAAAAGAAGAGAAGTCATCTAAAGTATGTATATAGGAAGACTTCTCTTCAATTAGGACCGCATCTTCTGAAGAGATAAAAATGAGTCGCATGGCATCGTCAAAAAATAGTTTGACTGCCTCTTCCAAATGGGATTCTATAGCTTCTTTCACATTAAAATGAAGTTGAATAATGCGGATCTCCGTATCCTTTTTTAGAGGGACAGGTCCTTTGTCATGAAGAAACTTAATCCATTTTTCTGCTAGAGATTCATTGGTGAGACCGGCTGGCTTGACTTCTTGAAACAGAGAACAAAGCAGTGCATATTCACGGTCAGATACTTCATTTTTGTCGATGGTCATCCAACAGTTTAATTTTTCATTGTGAAAGATATATGTATATGTTTCATTTAAATTTGGACATTCAGATAATAGTTCGATAGATGGAAAAAGTGTTGCTAAGTTAGTGGACACTATATGACATCTCCTATCCTGAAGCTATTGGAACCTTAAATGTTCTATTTTAGCTTTTAGTATTAATGGGGGGATTTATGAATATGAAAAAACCTCCAAAGAAATTTTTCTTTTTTGTCAACTCAGCGGTCATATGCTTGAACGTAGGACATTTATAGTTGAATTGACACTCTCTCACTTAAAGTCTATCATTTATTTTAATAGAAAGAAAATTGGGAATTTTAAAAGAGGATGGCGATACTAGGAATGAAAAGAGATACAACAGAGAAAAATGCAAGGAAATTAGACGAGCAAGATACTTTGAAAAAGTTTCGGACTGAGTTTTATTTACAGCCAGATGTTGTGTATATGGATGGGAACTCTTTAGGATTGCTGTCAAAAAGGGCAGAGCAGTCATTGTTATCATTATTAGATTCTTGGAAGAAATACGGGATCGACGGATGGACGAAAGGGGAACATCCATGGTTTTATTTCTCTGATAGGTTAAGTGAAATGTGTGCACCACTTGTGGGGGCGGAGAAAGAAGAAGTAATCATTACTGGATCAACGACTTCGAATTTACATCAGTTAGTCGCAAGCTTTTATCATCCAGAAGGAGCACGCACGAAGATTTTAGCGGATGAGTTGAATTTTCCTTCTGATTTATACGCGATTAGTAGTCAGTTATCTTTGCATGGGTACGATCCTGAAGAGCATATGGTATTAGTGAAAAGTCGTGATAGGGATACGTTAGATGAAGCAGATATTATAGAAGCTATGCAAGAGGATGTTGCGCTTATCGTATTGCCGAGTGTTTTATATAGAAGTGGACAAATTTTAAACATAAAAGAGTTGACGAAAGCTGCACATGAACGAAATATTTTGATTGGTTTTGATTTATGTCATTCAATTGGCTCGGTTCCACATGAGCTAAGTGACTGGGATGTGGATTTTGCTTTTTGGTGTAACTACAAACATTTGAACGGCGGACCAGGAGCAGTTGGGGGATTATATGTGAATCAAAAACATTTCGGTCAAAAACCAGGGCTTGCAGGATGGTTTGGTTCTGATAAAGAAAAACAGTTTGACCTTTCGATTCAAATGACACCAGCCGCGAATGCAGGTGCCTATCAAATTGGAACGCCCAATATTTTAAGTGCAGCTCCATTATATGGATCACTGGAAATATTTGCGGAAGCAGGAATAGATGCCATCCGAGAAAAATCCTTAAAATTAACAGATTTTATGACATTGCTGATAGAAGAAGAGTTGTGTGACTATCATTTTACAATCGCAAGTCCAAAGGATCACGACCGTCGCGGTGGACATATTTATTTGGTCCATGAAGAAGCAGCTCGCATTTGTAAAGCATTAAAAGAGTATCAAGTCATTCCAGATTTCCGTTCTCCAAATGGTATACGTTTAGCACCTGTTGCCTTATATAACTCATTTCTAGATGTGTGGAAAACCGTACAAATTCTAAAGAAGATAATGAAAGAAGAGTCATATAAAAAGTTCGAAAATAAACGAGAAGTTATAGCGTAAAAGGAGGGGCTCCATGACGGAGGATATTTCGAAACTGCATGAGAAATTGAAGGGTGAAACAGGCATTCACACTAATTTTAAAGAAGATATGACGTACGGTGATTATTTACAGCTAGATAGCATTTTATCTAGTCAGAAACGGTTATCAGGTCATCACGATGAAATGCTATTTATCATCATTCATCAAGTAAGTGAGCTTTGGATGAAGTTAATACTGCATGAATTAACTAGTGCTATTCAAGCGATTCAAGAGGATAAAATGCAGGCGGCTTTTAAGATGCTTGCACGTGTGACGAAAATCCAAACACAGATCATTCAAGCTTGGGATGTACTTTCGACATTAACACCAGCTGAGTATTTGGAGTTTCGTGATAAACTAGGGAAAGCATCAGGATTTCAATCTTTCCAGTATAGACAAATTGAGTTTGCTCTAGGCTATAAAACGAAGCAAATTCTTAAAATCTACGAGCAAGATACTGTGTTGTATAAACAGCTAGAAAAAGCGTACAATGCACCAAGTATTTATGATGTGTCAATTCAGGCATTAGCAAAAGCAGGATTTCAACTTAGCCCAACTGCTTTGAACCGTGATTATTCCGTAACTTATGGGGGAGATGAGTCGGTTGCTAATGCATGGAAAGAAGTATATCGAAATGTAGATAAATACTGGAATTTGTATCAGTTAGCAGAAAAACTCGTAGATGTGGAGGACTGGCTACAGCAATGGCGCTTCCGCCATATGAAAACAGTGGAACGAATTATTGGGTTTAAAACTGGAACAGGTGGTTCATCCGGTGTGAATTATTTACGTAAAGTGCTAGATCATCGTTTTTTCCCTGAACTGTGGGATTTGAGAACTAGTCTTTAGGAAGAAAGAAGGAAGTATATGAATTCGAATAGAGGACAATGGTCAACCAAACTAGGCTTTATCCTGTCTTCTGCTGGAGCAGCAATTGGACTCGGGGCTATCTGGAAAATGCCATATGTGACTGGACAAAACGGTGGGGGTGCTTTCTTTTTAATCTTCGTCTGCTTAACATTATTAATTGGACTTCCGATGTTAATATCTGAGTTTATTATTGGAAGAGGAGCTGGCGAAGAAGCGATTACTGCTTATAAAAAGTTAGTGCCACATAGCGCATGGGTGTGGATTGGGAGGCTTGGTGTCGTTGGATGCTTCCTTTTATTATCTTTTTATAGTGTGGTAGGAGGATGGATATTAATATACAGCGGCATGTCGGTTGTTGGAAATGTCATTACAGACAATACAAGCTCGGATGTGTTGTTTGGCACAATTATCGGAACTCCTTGGATTACGTTAGTAGGATTGCTTGTGTTTACATTACTAAACGTATGGGTTATTTCTTCAGGGGTACAAAATGGTATAGAAAAAGCAAACAAATTAATGATGCCCTTATTATTTATTTTTTTCTTTATACTCGTAATTAGATCGTTGACGCTAGACGGTGCCATGGAAGGTGTGAAATTTTTTCTTTCCCCCGACTTTTCGAAGACGACAGGGGAATCTATTTTGTATGCGTTAGGGCAATCCTTTTTTGCCTTAGCTGTTGGGTTTTCTTGTATGGTCACCTATAGCTCTTATTTAAAGAAAGATGTAAGTTTACCGTATTCTGCGGGGTCCGTTGTCATTATGAATATTTTCGTATCGTTGCTTGCAGGGTTAGCCATTTTTCCTGTCGTTTTTGCTTTTGGCTATGAGCCAGCGGAAGGACCAGGATTACTTTTTATCGTACTGCCAACAGTATTTGGTCAAATGCCTTTTGGGGAAGTATTTTTAGCGTTATTTTTAATTCTGTTTTTATTTGCGACATTGACATCTTCTTTTAGCATGTACGAAATTATTGTTGCTGCACTTATGGAGAAATGGAAGAACGCACGTAAAGGGATCACTTGGATAATAGGAGGAATAATTTTTGTTGCATCAATTCCATCCGCATTATCATCCAGTTTACTTAAGGACGTGACAATCTTTCAAAAAAGCGTCTTTGATGCAACGGATTTTTTAGTAAGTAATATGATGCTTCCTCTTGGAAATCTGTTAATAGCTATTTTTATCATTCACAAGATGAATAAAGTATTAGTCGAGGAAGAGTTTAAGCTTAGCAGCACACTAGCTCCTGGATATTATACAGCTTGGCGCTTTTTGATGACCTGGATGGTACCGGTTGTAATAGTAGTTGTGTTGGTTTATTCACTTCGCCCTATTTTAGGAGGATGACAATGAAAAAACAATGGATCGATATTTCACAGCCTTTTTCCCATAAAATCGGAACATGGCCGGGCGATACGCCGTTTCAATTTGAACTATCCTACTCAAAAGAAGAGACCGGCTCCGTTAATATTGGTCGTTTCACCACAAGTGTACATACTGGAACGCATGCCGATGCACCCTTTCACTTTGACAGCGACGCGCCGACAATAGAACAACTCGACATTAATGTTTATATTGGACGTGCAAAGGTAGTAGATGTCACAGGGCTAGATTTAATAGGAAGGGAAGAGTTGGAAGCATTTGAACTAGATGGAGTGGAACGATTACTTTTGAAAACTGCTAAAATGGTTAACGAGGAACAATTTCCAACACAAATTCCCATATTAAAAGAAAATATCGGTGCTTTCTTGCAAGAAAAAGGTATTTTTTTAATAGGGGTTGAACATCCCTCTGTTGATGCATTAGATGATAAACAATTGCCAGCGCATCATGCACTTTATCGACATGGTGTGCATATTTTAGAAAATTTACTTCTACAAGACGTAACACCTGGCAATTATGAACTGATTGCTTTGCCATTAAAGATTCAAGGAGCGGATGGTAGTCCAGTAAGAGCTGTAATCCGAGCAATATGAGAAAAGTCTTCTATTTGCGATATCAGCTGATAGAAGACTTTTTTTGCAAATTTGACGAAATGGTAAACTACGGATGAATTTTAATGGAAACAGGGAAGAATAGTGACGTAAATCATACCGCATTTATTATTTAGTGTTTATACTAGAGGAAGTGAGTGACACCGGATTTTAGACGAGGAGTGAGCATTTTGAAAAAAGTAGTTGTGGTAGGCGGAGGTATTACAGGACTTTCTGTAATGCATTATTTGCAAAAACTTAAAATAGAAAAAGCGCTAGATATGGAAATGGTATTGGTAGAGTCGAATCAATACTTAGGCGGGAAAATTCACTCGGTAAAGCAAAAAGAGTTCATTATGGAAACAGGAGCAGATTCGATCGTTGCACGTCATGAAGAGGTACTACCTCTAGTGGAGGATCTACAGTTGGAAGATGAGCTTGTATATAACGCAACAGGTATTTCTTATATATATACGAATAACGAACTACATGCCATTCCAGCAGATACAGTGTTTGGAATACCGATGAGTGAGGAATCGTTAGAAAGTAGTACACTAGTTTCCGATGAGGGAAAGGAAGAAGCATTAAAGGATCTTAATCTATCCAATGAAAGCTTTACAAAAGACAGCTCAATCGGATCGTTCCTAGAGCATTTCTTAGGAAAAGAGTTGGTCGAAAAACAAATAGCACCTGTATTATCAGGTGTATATTCAGGGGATCTAGATAAGCTTACGTTGGCCTCCACATTACCATATTTAATAGACTATAAAGAAGATTACGGTAGCATTATGAAAGGATTAGGAGCCAATAAAGAAAAATTCCAAGCAGCTTCCAATAAAAAATTTATTTCTTTTAAAAATGGTCTTTCTGCTTTGATCGACCGCTTAGAAAAAGAGCTTAGTGATGCTACTATTTTAAAAGGGATACATACAACGAAAGTGGAGAAAATGGACGATCGATATGAGGTTTCCTTTGCAAATCATGAGTCGATCGAAGCAGATTACGTTATATTAACAACTCCGCACGATGTTACACAAAGAATATTGCAAAACGAAGTTTTGAACGCTGATTTTAATAAGCTGAAAAACTCATCGCTTATAAGCATTTATCTCGGTTTTGACATTCCAGACGAACAGCTTCCTGCAGAAGGCACTGGCTTTATCGTTTCTCATAATAGCGATGTGAAATGCAATGCATGTACTTGGACAAGTCGTAAATGGAAGCATACATCAGAAAATAGTCATTTGCTTGTTCGTATGTTTTATAAAAGCTCGAATCTTGCATTTGAAGAAATGAAACATATGAGTGAAGAAGAACTAGTTCAAATTGCATTGCAAGATATTGAGAAAAGCTTAAAGCTGAATGGGAAACCGAGTGTCGTAGAAGTGACCAAATGGAATGATTTAATGCCAAATTATCATTTAGAACATGGGAAAGCGGTTAAATCCTTACGAGATAAGATGTCTTTTCAGCTGCCTAATGTAATACTTGCAGGATGCTCTTATTATGGTGTTGGTATAGGGGCATGTATTAAAAATGGAAAAGAAACAGCTGAATTAGTTGTTAATAATTTTTAGCTACAAATGATGAGAGTGTCCTAAAAAGTACTTTTTAGGATACTTTTTTTCATGTTGAGAAACTAAACCATGGGATTTATATAGTAAAGAAAATTCAAAATTAACTTGACGCTTTAGTTTAATAAAGGTACGATATCACTAATTGTTGAAAACTGAATATTGAATTCTTATCAAGAGAAGCTGAGGGACTGGCCCTGTGAAGCTTCAGCAACCTGCCGAATAGGTTAGGTGCTAAATCCAGCAGACAACTAATAGTCTGAAAGATGAGAAGGGACGCATTTCGTATGCTTATGAAGCCTTCTTTTAAAAAAAGAAGGTTTTTTTATTTTAAGGAAGGATGGGTGCAAGTGGGATTATTAGATAAGTTACGAACAAATATGTTAACGGCAGATGGAGCGATGGGAACACTCCTATATTCATATGGAATTGAATATTGCAATGAAGAATTAAATATCCAAAGACCTGAAATTATTAAAAAGATTCACCAGGAATATATCAAAGCTGGTGCAGATATTATTCAAACGAACACATATGGTGCAAATGCGATTAAATTAGCAAGATATGGACTGGAGAATCGTGTGAAAGAAATCAATGAAGCGGCAATTCAAATTGCCAAACAGGCAGCCGCACCAGGTGAACAGTTTGTGCTAGGGACAATCGGTGGTATTCGTGGCATTCGAAAAAGTGATGTAAGCTTAGAGGAAATCATTCAAAAGGTCGACAAGCAAGTGAATCACTTACTCTCTGGGGATCCGGATGGACTATTGCTTGAAACGTATTATGATTTTGAAGAGCTAGCTGCTACTGTTACGCACTTACGAAAATTAACAACTACGCCAATTATAGCCCAAGTATCGATGCATGAGCCTGGCATATTACAAAATGGGTTATCGTTGAACGATGCATTGCAACAGCTGGATACATTAGGAGCAGATGTCGTTGGTGTCAATTGCCATCTAGGGCCATTCCACACGATACAGGCATTAGAGGAGGTTACACTGCCGAAAAATGCATATCTTTCTGCTTTTCCAAATGCAAGTTTGTTAGATATAGAAGACGGCCGTATTGTATACGAGTCAGAAGCAGATTATTTCGGTAAGGCAGCGCTACTTCTTAGTGAAGAAGGGGTTCGATTAATCGGTGGATGCTGTGGGACGACACCAAAGCATATCGAAGCTGCGAAAAAAAGAATTGGTCATTTATCCCCGTTAACAACAAAAGTCGTAGCTCCTAAAAAGCCAATCATTATCCGTGAGGCAGAGCCGAATATCAATGAACCACTTCATGAAAAAGCGCAAAATGGAAGGACTATTATTGTAGAACTAGACACACCGCGTCATTTAGATACGACAACTTTTATGGAAGGTGCAACAAAGCTCTATGATGCCGGTGTTGACGCAGTGACAATGGCGGATAATTCACTTGCTTCTCCGCGCATCAGCAATATGGCGATGGGATCGATGTTAAAGCTACAAAATAATATTCGACCACTTGCACATATTACTTGTCGCGATCGTAATCTAATTGGGCTTCAATCACATTTAATGGGGCTTGATGCGCTTGGAATTCATGACATATTAGCAGTAACAGGAGACCCAACAAAAATTGGAGATTTTCCCGGTGCTACAAGCGTATATGATGTTTCCAGTTTGGAATTGATTCAATTAATAAAACAGTTAAATGAAGGAATTTCATTCTCCGGAAAATCGCTTCGAAAAAAAACAAACTTCTCTGTTGCGGCGGCATTTAACCCAAACGTCCGAGTACTTGACCGAGCAGTAAAAAGGTTGGAGAAGAAAATTGAGTGTGGAGCTGATTATTTCATTACGCAGCCGGTTTATACAAAAGAAAAAATTCAAGAAATCTTTGAAGCGACGAAACATTTAGCAACTCCTATTTTTATCGGTATTATGCCACTAACAAATATTCGAAACTCAGAGTTTTTACACAATGAAGTGCCAGGTATCAAATTATCCGACGATGTGCTAGAAAGAATGCGTGCTTGTGGGGAAGATAGAGAACGTGCAACAGCGGAAGGTATTCAAATTGCTAAAGAACTAATAGACACTGCCGCTGAATTGTTCAATGGTATTTACATTATTACGCCATTCTTCCGTTATGATATGTCATTGGAATTGATTAAGCATATTCAAGAAATTGACAGTAAGAAAGTGAGAGAGAGCAGCTATGTCCAAACATCTAATTGAGCAACAACTTGAAAAGAGGATTCTCCTCATCGATGGAGCTATGGGGACGATGATCCAAAATGCGAATCTTACGGCGGATGATTTCGGAGGCGAGCAGTATGACGGATGCAATGAGTATTTAAATATAGTGAATCCAGGTGTTATTGAGCAAATTCATCTTGAATATTTAGAAGCCGGTGCTGATATTATTTGTACGAATACGTTTGGGGGAACACCGGTAGTATTGAACGAATATGATTTAGGTAGCCAAGCATACGACATTAACTTTCGTGCCGCTCAATTTGCCAAGAAATGCACGGAAGAATATTCAACATTGGAATGGCCACGATTTGTAGCTGGGGCGATTGGACCGACGACGAAGACGTTATCTGTTACTGGTGGGATTACGTTTGAAGAGCTAACGCATGATTTTTATGTGCAAGCAAAAGCATTAGTGGAAGGCGGTTCTGACTTGATTTTACTTGAAACAAGTCAAGATATGCTAAATGTTAAAGCCGCAACGATAGGGATTAAACAAGCATTCACAGAAACTGATAAAGAGCTTCCGATTATGATTTCTGGAACAATTGAACCAATGGGAACTACCCTTGCAGGGCAAAGCATTGAAGCTTTCTATATTTCGATCGAACATATAAAACCGCTTTCTGTTGGGCTGAATTGTGCGACAGGTCCTGAATTTATGACCGATCATATTCGCTCACTTTCAGAGCTGTCAGATGGTTATGTAAGCTGTTATCCAAATGCAGGATTACCAGACGAGGAAGGTCATTATCATGAGTCACCAGACTCCCTGTCTAAGAAGTTGAAAGGTTTTGCAGAAAAAGGATGGTTAAATCTAGTCGGTGGATGCTGTGGAACGACACCAGCACATATCCGTGCGGTACGAGAAGCGGTGGAGGGCATTGCCCCAAGAAAACCATCTGAAGCCAGTCATGGTCATGTCGTTTCTGGAATCGAACCACTTCTTTATGATGATTCGATGCGTCCTTTGTTAATAGGGGAGCGAACGAATGTAATCGGATCTCGAAAGTTCAAGCGACTTATAATAGAAGAAAAATTCGAAGAAGCATCTGAAATTGCACGTGCCCAAGTAAAAGGCGGTGCTCATGTAATAGATATTTGCCTAGCAAATCCAGACCGTGACGAGCTTACTGATATGACAAACTTTATGAAAGAAGTCGTGAAAAAAGTAAAGGTGCCGCTTGTAATAGATTCTACAGATGAAAAAGTTATTGAAGAAGCTATGAAGTATTCTCAAGGGAAAACGATTATTAACTCCATCAATTTAGAAGATGGAGAAGAACGTTTCGATGCTGTCCTACCGCTTGTCAAAAAATATGGTGCATCTGTCGTTGTTGGAACAATCGATGAAATAGGGATGGCTGTTACACGGGAGCGTAAACTGGAAATTGCAGAACGTTCGTATGATTTACTTGTGAATAAATGGGGGCTTGCGCCAGAAGATATCATATTTGACCCACTCGTATTCCCAGTAGGTACAGGTGATCAACAATATATTGGCTCTGCAGTGGAAACAATTGAAGGAATTCGCTTGATAAAAGAAAAAATGCCACGAGTCTTAACCACTCTAGGAGTCAGTAACGTGTCATTTGGACTTCCACCGGTTGGTCGAGAAGTGCTTAATGCAGTTTATCTTTATCATTGCACACAAGCAGGTCTCGATTATGCGATTGTAAATACGGAAAAACTAGAGCGATATGCATCCATTCCTGAGCAGGAAATTGAAATGGCGAATGACTTATTATTTACAACGACTGACAAAACACTTGCAGATTTCACAGACTTTTATCGAGATAAAAAGAAGGAAAAAACAGAAGCAGATATTCCAAAAACGGTACCGGAGCGTCTAGCCTATTACATTATCGAAGGAACGAAAGAAGGGCTAATTCCGGATTTAGAAAAAGCACTCAACATGTATGATACCCCTCTTGCAGTCATTAATGGCCCCCTTATGGATGGAATGGCGGAAGTAGGGCGTCTCTTCAACGATAACCAATTAATCGTTGCGGAAGTGCTTCAAAGTGCAGGAGTGATGAAAGCATCTGTATCTTATTTGGAGCAATTTATGGAGAAAAATGAGGATGACTCTGGAAAAGGAAAAATCGTTCTCGCAACGGTAAAAGGGGATGTGCATGACATCGGAAAAAACCTTGTCGATATTATTTTAAGCAATAATGGATACAAAGTGCTGGATATAGGAATAAAGGTAACACCAGCGGAACTAATAGAAGTGATTCGAAAAGAAAAGCCGGATATTGTAGGACTTTCCGGGCTACTTGTTAAATCAGCTCAACAAATGGTCATTACAGCACAGGATTTTAAAGAAGCAGGAATTGATATCCCGATGCTTGTGGGGGGAGCGGCTCTTTCCAGACGCTTCACGGAAACAAAAATTTCAGCAGAATATGAAGGCCCGGTACTGTACGCAAAAGATGCGATGCAAGGGCTAGAACTGGCAAATCGTTTGCAAGATGAAGGAGATAAAATAACTCTATTAGAAGAACTAACGATACAACAAGAAAAACGAAAAGTAGCAGAAGCAAACAGAGCTTCGAAACAAGCAGTGGCAGTTTTAACAAAGCCTGTGAAAACTGTGCGAGAGGATGTGCAAATATACAGACCAAAAGACTTGCGCAGACATGTATTAAAAGAATACTCCGTGGCTCATTTATATCCGTATGTAAATATGCGAACGCTTATTGGTCATCATTTAGGCTTAAAAGGATATAGCGATAAACTGCTTGAACAAAAGGATCAGCGCGCTGTGGAATTACATGAGCTTGTAACTGCGTTTCTAGGAGCAGACCTATTGAAACCATCTGGACTGTATCAATTTTTCCCGGCACAATCAGATGGAGATGATGTCATTATCTATGATCCAAGCGACGCAAAAACGGAAATAGAAAGATTTACGTTCCCACGGCAATCTGTTGAACCTTATCTTTGTCTTGCGGACTATTTGAAATCAGTCGAAAGTGGCGAAATGGATTACGTCGCATTCATGCTCGTTACTGCTGGCCAAGGTGTACGCACTGCAGCAAACAAATTAAAAGAACAAGGAAAGTTTCTAGAAAGTCATGCGTTGCAAGCAACTGCTCTAGAGCTAGCAGAAGGATTTGCAGAACGAATTCATCAAGAAATCCGAGACCAATGGGGCTTTCCAGACGCAACCGACTTTACAATGCGCGAGCGATTCGCCGCTAAGTACCAAGGACAACGTTTCTCATTTGGCTACCCAGCATGTCCTAATTTGGAAGACCAAGCAAAATTATTTGGACTATTAAAACCAGAGGATATCGGTGTAGAGTTAACCGAAGAGTTCATGATGGAACCTGAAGCGTCCGTGTCAGCCATTGTATTTGCGCATCCTGATGCGAGATATTTTGTTGTAGATTAACCAAAAACACAGGCAGCAGATTTTACTTCTGTCGCCTGTGTTTTTAGTTTATACAATTCCATAAAATGTATAAGCGCAATCAAATTATGTTGGAAAGCAACCATTACACCGGTGAGAGCAATCAATTCATGCTTTAAAGCAATTAGTTACCATGTGAGAGCAACCAATTCAAGCGCAAAAGCAACCAACTCCCAATTACTAGGAAGACTTCATGCCGCTCTTCACTCGCTTCAACTGAGCCACAATAATAACGCTGATAATCACTAGTAAAAACCAAGAGCTAATTTTCCCGATATGCACAATCGACCATGTAGTTTCCTGATTAGGATATTGCCAAGCGCCTAAAAATGTGGTGATATTTTCAGCAATCCATATAAAGAAACCGATCAATAGAAAAGCTAAAATCATAGGCATTTTATAAATACTTTTATTGACCCGAAAAGTTACAAACGTTCGGAAGAATATAATGACCAATAAAGCTTTTAAAGCCCATCTTACATCATAACTAAAATGATGTGTAAAAAAGTTCAAGTAGATAAGAGCGCTAATACTAACGGCAAAAAAAGGTTTTGGCCAGTTATACATATGTAAATCCATTCGTCTCCAACTTTGACAAATATAGCTTGCAACACTCGCATACATAAATCCACTATATAAAGGCACCCCAAAAAACTTGCTATAAGCTTCTTCCGGATACGCCCAAGAGCCCATATGTACTTTAAATATTTCAAGTGCCAAGCCGATTACATGAAACATACAAATGACCTTTAATTCATCAAAGGTTTCTAATTTCGATACAATCATAAAAATCTGAGCAGCTATACAAACGAGTAAAATAAAATCATAGCGCGGCAAAAATGGAATAGTAAAATATTTAGATAACGCAAGTGCACCAAAAATGATAACAGGAAATATACAACACAATGCTTGTAAATATCCGAATTTTAGAAAGTTCTTCATGGCAAGCCAAACCCCGACCTTCTTTTAAATAATGTCTATAAAATTTAGACGAAACGGCTTCTTACAAGTTGCTAAGAATCGAAATCAAAAAGCCAGCTATAGGTGATAAATAGCTGGCTCCCTCTGTTATTTTTTTTTCTTAGCTTCTGGATCATTGTCTTCTAGTTTGAATTCATCCGTAACATCATCCATTATTTCTTTCGTGGAAGTTTTGAATTCTTTTAAAGTTTGTCCCACAGCTCTACCTAATTGAGGTAGTTTGGAAGGACCGAAAATGATTAAAGCTAACGCTAGCAAGATTATTAAACCAGGTACACCGATATTTGGCAAGGTATTACCTCCTTTTAGCAGTCAATTTTAATATTAACTAATTTCAAATCTTTTATACTATTGGCTGCTACTAACTAATTACCGTCATCATTAAACGAATTATTACGAATGGTTGTAGGATAAAAGACTTAATAGTTAAGGAACATTTGTTGTCTAAATAACTAGTGACAGAATATCCAAGTCGGTATAATTTAGAACAGAAAGGACGAGATGTATGAATTCAGCAAAACCTAATGATGAGAGCAGAAGTATAAGAAGAACGAAGCAAATTTTTAAGCTGCACATTATTAGTTTAATCCGTGAAAAAGGGTACAAGAATGTAACTGTTACGGATATTGTGGAACGTGCCCATTTCATATATAGATATTAAAAATGAAGAGATTCAAAATCAAACATTTTCATACGTATAAAATGTATGGGTCATATGGAGTAATATTCAAGGCGAATACTAGTTCTTTTCGGTTTAATTAAAAGAACCAGCTATTGACTAAAATAGCTGGTTCTTCCTATAATTTATTTCTTTTCAAGCTCTATTTCTTTTGCTTCGGATTTAACTTCCTCTTTTTCTTCATCATTTATAATATCTCGTGTCGAGGTTTTAAATTCTTTTAATGTTTGTCCAACTGCTCTACCTAGTTGAGGAAGCTTTGATGGGCCAAAGATAACTAAAGCAATGATTAATACGAGGATTAAACCCGGTATCCCTATATTTGGCATGGAAATTCCTCCTTTTCATTTTAGACTCGATACAAATATAACATACTTCGTTAAAAAAGTGTTATTTGGCGTTGTCTAGTTAACTACGTCTTAAGCCTTACTAATTTTCCTCCCAGAGTCTGTTTAGAAAAAGATGCTTTTGAGAGATGATTAGAAAAGCAGATATGAGGGCAAAATGCTTCTTATGAACGAGGTGAAAAAGATGGAAAAGACGATTTATATCGTGTTGACTAATACAGGGACACTGTTTTCTAAAGCAATAGGAATGTATACGAGAAAAGACATGAATCATGCATCCATCGCTTTTGATGAAGAACTGAATGAGATGTATAGTTTTGGTAGGAAAAATAAACATAATCCATTTAATGCAGGATTCATAAGGGAAGAACCGACAGAAGGGCTTTTCACTCATGCATCATGTGCGATTTATAAATGTGAAGTAACCTGTAAAGAATATAATCGAATGCGAAATAAAATCCGTCATATGGAACAGGATAGAGAATTATATAAATATAATTTAATCGGATTATTTGGAGTAGCTATGAATATAAAAATTGAAAGAGAGTATGCATTTTTCTGTTCACAATTTGTTGCAACAATGATGAATGAATGCAAATCTATGCAATTACAAATTGCACCCTACTTAGTGCAACCACATCATTTTGAGCAGCACTCTTCGTTAAATCTTTTATATAAAGGCAAATTACAAACATATGTATATAATAAACGCGGCGTAGAAGAGAGCGTGCAAAAGAATAATTGGAGACGTTTTGCATTTCCAATCTAGTGAATATCTGTTCATTGCTAAAACTACTATTAATAATTCCTTGCTTATGTCATATTAATAATTGAAGCATTATATTGAATTATATGAAAAGTGATTTCAGGGGGGTAAACAATGGAGAAGCTTGTAAAACTTAGAGAAGCATTTGAGGAGTTAGGAATAGATGGAGTATTAGTAACGGATGGTATTAATAGAAGATACTTAACAGACTTTACTGGAAGTGCGGGAACTGTGCTTATCTCAAAAACGGAAGCATATTTATTAGTAGATTTTCGTTATACTAGCCAAGCGAATGCACAGACGAAGAATTTTACAATAAAAGAAATAGATAGAGCGATTATCTATAAGGAAATTGCTAATCTTGCAGAAAGCTTAGGGATTAAAAAGCTAGGTTTCGAACAACAACGCGTATCTTATCAGTACTATTCTGAGTTTAGTAAATATGCTAAAGCTGATTTAGTACCGCTCTCTGGGACAGTAGAAAAATTACGCATGTTTAAAAGTGAATCTGAAATAGCAATTCTTAAAAAGGCAGCCGAAATTTCAGATGCCGCATTTTCACATATTTTAACGGTTATTCGTCCGGGGATTACTGAAATTGAAATAGCAAACGAACTAGAATTCCATATGCGAAAACTAGGAGCTACTTCTTCTTCCTTTGATATGATTGTTGCTTCAGGTGTTCGCTCTGCATTACCGCATGGAGTAGCAAGTGAAAAGATAGTAGAAAAAGGAGATATGATCACATTAGACTTTGGTGCGTATTATAACGGTTATTGCTCCGATATGACGAGAACGATTGCTGTAGGGGAACCAGACCCTAAGTTGAAAGAAATTTATGCGATTGTATCAGGAGCTCTCGAACATGCACTTGGTGGGATAAAAGCTGGAATGACAGGAAAAGAAGCAGATGCATTAACTCGTGATTTTATAAGTGAAAAAGGGTATGGCGAGTTTTATGGACACGGCATGGGTCATGGGATTGGCTTGTATATCCATGAAGATATTTTTATGAATCCAAAATGTGAGCAGCATATTGAAGAAGGAATGGTTTTGACGGTAGAACCGGGCATTTACATTCCTGATCTTGGTGGAGTTCGAATTGAGGATGATATTATCTTGAAGAAAGATAGCATAGAAATTATTACAAAATCCACCAAAGAATTAATTATTTTGTAACGGAAAAAGCTTCCTACTAGAGTGGGAGGCTTTTAATAATTTACTTTTTGTTTATATAAATGAAAACTGGACAGTATATAAGAGAAGTAGAATCTATATGATGTTTAGGAGGATAACAAGTGACAAACGAACAACCGGATTTTGAAACAAATATAGAAGACGAGGACACGTTAACCAATAGACAAGGACATCCTATAACGAACAATCAAGACATGAGAACAGTTGGAAACCGTGGTCCTGCCACACTTGAAAACTATGATTTTATCGAGAAAATAAGTCATTTTGACAGGGAGCGAGTTCCGGAGCGGGTTGTACATGCACGTGGTGCTGGGGCACATGGTTACTTTGAAGCATATGGAGCAGCTGGCGATGAAGAAATCTCGAAATATACTCGTGCAAAATTGTTTCAAGAAAAAGGAAAGCGCACCCCTGTGTTTGTTCGATTTTCTTCTGTTATTCATGGAGGTCATTCTCCGGAAACATTACGTGATCCAAGGGGATTTGCGGTAAAGTTTTATACAGAGGATGGAAACTGGGATTTAGTTGGAAATAACTTGAAGATTTTCTTTATTCGAGATGCGATAAAGTTTCCGGATATGATTCATGCATTTAAACCTGATCCAGTTACGAATATTCAAGATTCAGAGCGATTTTTTGATTTTTGCGCGAGTTCTCCTGAAACATTTCATATGGTTACTTTCATTTATTCGCCATGGGGTATTCCGGCAAATTACCGAATGATGCAAGGCTCGGGTGTAAACACATATAAATGGGTGAATAAAGAAGGCGAAGCGGTACTTGTGAAATATCATTGGGAACCGAAACAGGGTATTCGAAACTTAACGCAAGCAGAAGCAGAGGAAATACAAGCGAAAAACTTTAACCATGCAACGCAAGATTTATATGATGCAATCGAAAAAGGTGATTTTCCGGAATGGGAACTACTCGTGCAAATAATGAGCGATGATGAACATCCAGAGCTAGACTTCGATCCGCTAGATGACACGAAGCTATGGCCAGAAGACAAATTCCCATGGATGGCTGTTGGAAAAATGGTGTTAGATCGAAATCCAGAAGATTATTTTATGGAAGTGGAGCAAGCTGCATTTGGTACAGGAGTACTTGTGGACGGACTAGACTTCTCGGATGATAAAATGTTGCAAGGTCGAACATTTTCTTATTCGGACACACAACGTCATCGTGTAGGAGCAAACTATTTACAGCTACCGATTAATGCACCAAAAAAACGAGTAGCGACTAACCAAAGCGGTGGGCAAATGCAATATAAGTTGGACCGCGCACCTTTTCAAAATCCACATATTAACTACGAGCCTTCTATACTAGATGGTCTAAAGGAAGCAGAGCAACTTGGAAAAGAATACACACCGATGATAAAAGGAAATTTAGTGCGACAATCGATCGACAGACAAAGTAATACTAAGCAAGCAGGAGAAACATATCGAAACTTTGAGCAATGGGAAAAAAACGAACTCCTTGCCAATCTTGTCAATGACCTGTCCAGCTGTGATATACGAATTCAAGAAAAAATGATTGCACTGGCAGAAGAGGCAGATGAAGAGTACGGACGCCATTTAAGAGAAGGTCTTGCTCATGCCAAATCAGGTGGATCTAGCCAAAAGCCTTTAGGAAATCGTGAAGGCGACGAGGCTCCCAAAAGTGCAATAGAAAATAGTAACGAAGCGGAACCATATTAATAACCTACTGAGGTTAACATTAAAGAAAGAGAGAGGAATCATCTGAAATGATGACCTCTCTCTTTTACTTTTTGCATTATATGTTATACGCCTACAGATACCAACAAATCTTTATGTGCTCCTTTAAGTAACGCAGTCAATTCTTCGATTTTGTATAGTGTTTCTTCACGTTCTTGTTTTTGTTGTTCCAATGCAGCTTTAACAGTTGACTCTAAGTGATTTTGTGATTGAACGAAAAGATCCAAAACCGCATAGCTTGGTTTCCAAGAGAGAGCTTGTGCTTTATCGTTAATCTCTTGAACGTTATTTAACCATGTAGTAACTTGTTCTAATTGTGCGTTTGCACTGATTCCATTTACGCTCGTTTGAACTTTATTTTGCCACTCTTGCGTCGCTTTTTTTGTCTCTTCTTCCATAGCGTTCAACGTAGCAACTGTTGAATCAAGAAGTTCTTTTTGATACGTAAATGCTTGAAATGCTTTTTTCTGCACGTCATCTTGTAAGCTTTGTAACGTTTTAAATCCATTTAACCATCCATCCCACAATAAATCGACACCATTAGTTAATTGCTCTCTAGCCATCTGTAATTCCTCCTTTGATTTAGCAAAACATGTTTATTATTTATAACTACTCCTCATCTTCTTTCTTATTAGAAGAAGATTGGAGTGGGTTAAAAAAAGGGTTATAAATATTGAAAAATTGATTCAACATTTTTTGGTACTGACTCAATGATCCAGCCCACAAATCTAAATATTGCTTTCCTGCATCCGTAATGGAATAAATACGTTTAGCAGGACCCCCTGATGTCGTATCCCATTCAGAAGTAACCAATGCATCTTTTTCTAATTGCCGAAGGAGACGGTAAAAGTTTCCTTGGTCAACGGATTCCATACCAAACTGTGAAATTTTCTCCATTAGTTCATATCCATGTGTATTCCAATCACGCAAATGCAGCAACATGATTGGGATCAGGAAATTTTTTGGAGCACCAATATTGGTGTTCTTATTTTTTTTAGTTTCTTCTTTCGATTCCATTATCAATCACCTACTTATTTAGTTGTTGCATATAAGTGTAATTTACACCTATATGTTTGATAAGTCAAGGGAGATATTTTTGAAAAAGTATGACAAGCTTTGTCGAAAAAAGGGGAATGTATTAGGAATTTATCGAATAGTCACAATCTTTACAATTTTAATATACACTACCATGTTAAAGTGTGATAAAGTTATGGTGAATTTAAGAAAAGGAGATGATTTCCATTGACCCAGACAACTTCATTTGATGCTTTTACAATGTGGAAAAACGTGTATGAGAAAACAGAAAGTACATGGAGAGATGCCATCCAAGACACACTTGGAAAAGAATCCTTTGCAGAAAGTTTAGGACAGATTCAAAGTCAATATTTACAATATCAAGGATTTGTGAATAAAATGACCGAATCTTATTTGAAACAAGCTAATATGCCTTCTAGGGATGAAATTGCAAACGTTGCTTCCCTTGTAATAAATGTAGAATCTAAAGTAGATGATTTAGAAGATCAAATGGATGTGTACAAGATTGATACTTCTAGAGAGATAGAACAACTTAGAAAAGGACTAAATAGTCTAGATAAGAAATTGGATAAAGTAATTGAACTGCTTGATAAAACAATACTTGCACAAAATACCCCTAAAGTAACAGATGGACCTTTAACTACAACAGCTTTAAATGCTACAGGTACTAAGAAGTAATCCTCTACTAGATTAAATGATTTCTTAAAAAAACATATATTGGGAGTGTATTAAATGACAAAATTGCAAACAACCGTATTGGAACAAACAAATCCATTAAAACCTCTTGCAGGGAAAGTAGCTGTTGTAACAGGAGCTTCACGAGGAATTGGAGCTGAAATAGCTAAAGCATTGGCAAAAAATGGCGCACAAGTTGTAGGTAATTATCTTAGTAGCACTTTAGATATGGAAAATGTTATGCAAGAAATCGAGCAAGAAGGTGGCAGTTTGTTTGCTATTCAAGCAGACGTATCTATAGAAGAGGACTCACAAAAGCTTATAGAGGAAGTATTGAACCGTTTCGGAAAAATCGATATCCTCATTAATAATGCAGGTGTGACAAGAGATCGTACCTTCCGTAAAATGTCCAAACAAGAATGGGATCAAGTGATCGATATAAACTTAAACAGTGTTTTCAACACAACATCTGCTGTTATCAACCATATGTTAGAACAAAAATCTGGTCGGATTATTAATATCAGCTCAATCATCGGTCAAGCTGGTGGTTTTGGACAGACGAATTATGCTGCATCAAAAGCTGGATTGCTAGGCTTTACAAAGTCGCTGGCTCTAGAGACTGCTAGAAATGGTATTACAGTAAATGCGATTTGCCCAGGATTCATCGAAACAGAGATGGTTGCAGCAATGCCGGAAAATGTAAAAGATGCAATCATTGCAAAAGTGCCTGTACAAAGATTAGGCAGTACGAGTGAAATTGCAGATGCTGTGTTATTTTTAGCGCAAGCAAGCTATATTACAGGTCAAGAAATCAATGTAAATGGCGGTCTATATATGTAACAACAAGTTTCCATATCGAAAAATAATGGTAGGAGGGATTTTATGGTTACGTTAGATACCAAGCAATTTGACAATTGGATCGACCGTTTATCGGAGGATAAGAACATTCAACAGATTAAACGATTAACAGAAGTTATCTCTTCGGATGCTGAACCAGAAGTTGGTCAGACTCCAAAAGAGGTTATTTGGACAAAAAATAAATCAAAATTATACCGCTATCAGCCAGCGATAAAGAAAACAAATAAAGTACCGATTCTAATGATTTATGCATTAATCAATAAACCGTATATATTAGATCTTTATCCAGGAAATAGCTTAATAGAGCACTTAACTAATAAAGGACATGATGTTTACTTGTTGGACTGGGGTACCCCTGGCTACGAGGACCGCAACATGAAACTAGATGACTATATCGTAGATTATATTCCTAGAGCAGTAAGCAAAGTGCTAAAGACTTCAAAAGCGAAAGATATTACGCTTTTAGGGTATTGCATGGGTGGCACAATGACGGCAATTTTTACTGCACTTTATCCACAATTGCCAATTCGCAATCTTATATTGATGACGAGCCCAATTGATTTTAAAGATGCAGGGCATTATTCAAACTGGCTGGATAAACGTTATTTTCAGCTAGATAAACTGGTCGATACGCTTGGTAATATTCCTTTCGAATTAATCGATTTCGGAAACAAGCTACTTAATCCAATTTCGAATGTTGTCGGACCATATATCAGTTTAGCTGACCGTGTGGAAAACGAAGACTTTGTTTTAAATTGGAAACTCATGCAAAAATGGTTGAACGATGGTATCCCTTTCCCGGGTGAATCTTATAGACAGTGGATTAGAGATTTCTATCAGGACAACAAACTCATTAATGATCAATTAACTGTACGTGGACGCAAAGTAGAATTGGCGAATATTAAAGCTAATCTACTGAATATTTCTGCCACTCGTGACAACATTGCTTTACCACAACAGATCGCACCGCTCAATGATAAGGTGTCTAGCAAAAACAAGACACTACATATAGTAGAAACTGGTCATGTATCGGTTGTCACAGGTCGCAAAGCAATCAATGAAATACATCCTTATATTGAAAAGTGGGTTACCGATAATTCGAAATGATATAAAGGAATAAAATTGATTATCGCAAACTGCACAATAAGGTTTTGAAAGTGCTCTGGACTTGAATGTCTAGTAATACTTTAAACGAGTTTTCTAAATACGAGTGGCGCTAGCACATCTAGCGCCACTCGTATTTTTTCGGAAGTTAGATTGGACTGATAACAGAAAGCATCATTTTGTTGTGGATGTGCTGGAACATTTTTAAATAGTATAGCAATATATACTTGAGAGGAATGATACTAAATGAAACATATTTGCATAATTGGTGGGACGGGAATGTTAGCAGAAGTGTCTAAGTGGTATGCCGATAATAACTATATTGTTTCCGTTATTGCACGGAACGAAGAAAAAATGAATAGAGTGAAAGAGTCTTGTTCGAATACAGAGAATATAAAAGCAATCTATCTCGATTATCGAGATACTACCGAACTGTACAAAGCGCTACGAAAAAATGTACAAGTATATGGTCCTTTAATAGAAGCAGTAGTTTGGCTGCATTCCGATGGTTTACATGCACTTTCCACTGTTTTTGAATTGATAGAGGAGAAAAGTAAGGTTTGGCAAGTAATAGGTAGTCAAGCAAACGCTGAAAAGTTGCGGAAACAATATCAACCCCAAAAAGACATAGAATACAATTTTATACAACTAGGATTTGTTAGTGAAAATGATAGACAAAGATGGTTAACAAATGTTGAGATAGCCCATGGGGTTATTCATTCGGTACAAGTAGGTCAGCACTATAATTTAGTTGGGAAAATTTCCAGTTAAAAAGAGCATAACCTTTGAAGTCATGCTCTTTGTTATAATTGTTGATTACTTAAATTAATTGTGTATCTAATGTTTTAATCATCAAAATATGTGGAATGCCATCTTCGATAAACACATCTGATGCTGTTTCATAGCCAAGTATTTCATAAAAACCTTCTGCGTGGGTTTGTCCATGTAATTTTACTTGGGCCAATCCTTTTCTATTTGCAATTTCTTCTAATGCTTTAACAATTACTTTACCAAGGCCAAATTTACGATAAGACTCTAAAATACAAATGCGTTCTAATTTACCAATTCCATCCACTACTCTTAATCGACCAGTTCCAACAGGTTCGTCCTCATAATAGACTAAAATATGCTCACATTGTCCATCTAGCGTATCAAATTGATCAAACTCTTCTTCTAATGGTACACCCTGTTCTTTTACAAATACTTCTTTTCTAATATCAAATGCTTTTTGTAAGTCACTATCTTCTGCTATTCTTTTAGAATTCATTCATTTTCAGTCCTTTTCTTTCGATTAGACAAGCAGGTGAACTCAAGTCATAATCTATTTATGTGTATATATTAGTGTAAATGAATTTATTTTTGTTGTAAATACAACATAATTGGAATAGACACCTTTATTTTGTAAGGAGGAATACATATGAAATTAGTATCTTGGAATGTGAATGGATTGCGTGCTTGTGTGCAAAAAGGGTTTTTAGATTATTTTAATGAAGTGAATGCAGATATATTTTGCTTGCAGGAGACAAAATTGCAAGCCGGACAAATAGATTTACAGCTAGATGGATATGAACAATATTGGAATTATGCATTGAAAAAGGGGTACTCTGGTACTGCTGTATTTACGAAAGTGAAGCCGTTATCTGTAAAATATGGTGTTGGCGACATGGAGACAGAAGATGAAGGGCGAATCCTTACGTTAGAATTCGAAAACTTTTTCTTAGTAAATGTCTACACACCAAATGCAAAACGAGATTTAACTCGACTTCCTTATCGATTAGAATGGGAAGACGAGATACGGGCATATTTGAAAAAACTAGACGAAGTGAAGCCGATTATTCTGTGCGGTGATTTAAATGTTGCGCATGCAGAAATCGATTTGAAAAATGCCAAATCCAATAGGGGAAACTCTGGGTTTACCCTTGAGGAACGTGGAAAAATGACGGATTTATTGGCTGCTGGTTTCGTAGATACTTTCCGTTATTTTTATCCGGAACGTGAGGGGGCTTATACTTGGTGGTCATATATGAATAAAGTGAGGGAGCGGAATATTGGGTGGAGAATTGATTATTTCATCGCTTCTCAAAAACTTACACCAGTTTTAAAAGATGCTTCTATTGACGCGCAAGTGCTTGGTAGTGATCATTGTCCAGTCGTTTTAGAATTAGATAAGTTCTGAAATGTTAATATATTATGAGAAAAACTACAATACTTTAATGAAATAGAGTACAATATTTTTATATCAACTTACTGGAGGTACCTATAGATGAATGCTTTAGCCGTGCAATTAAATGAAAAAATGCAAAAAGAAAATCCTGTCATTTTTGATATGTTATCCGACTTAGGAAAGAGTTTATATTATCCTAAAGGAATATTAAGCCAAAGTGCAGAAGCAGGGAAAAAAGCGCATCGCTTTAATGCAACAATCGGAATCGCAACTGAAAATGGAGAACCGATGCATTTTCGTCATATACAAGAGAAATTAGGGTACGCTCCAAAAGATATCTACCCCTATGCAGCTCCACAAGGAAAAGAATTATTACGTTCAATTTGGAAAGAAAAACTATTAAAAGATAATCCTTCAATGCAAAATAAATCAATTGGCTTGCCAATTGTAACTAGTGCGTTAACACATGGTTTAAGTATTGTAGCGGATTTGTTTATGAATCCCGGTGATGTCCTAATTACGCCGGAGCAATATTGGGGTAACTATAATACAGTATTCCAGATTAGAAGAGGCGGTCGTGTAGAAACGTTTCCTTTATTCAATGAACAGAATGGTTTTCATGTAGAAGCCTTCCGTGAAACGTTAACGAAGCAAAAAGAAAAAGCGATTGTATTATTAAACTTTCCGAACAATCCAACTGGTTATACACCATCCATTAGTGAAGCAGAAGCAATTGTTCAAGTATTAAAAGATGTAGCAGCTTCAGGTACTAAATTAGTTGTCGTATTGGATGATGCTTACTTTGGTTTATTCTACGAAGATTCGATTAAGGAATCATTATTCGGATTAGTAGCTGATAGCCATCCAAATATTTTGCCGGTGAAAATCGACGGTGCAACGAAAGAAAATTATGTATGGGGATTGCGCGTTGGGTTTATCACTTACGCTGCCACTCCTGATGTATTGGATGCATTAGAACAAAAAACAAAAGGAATTATCCGCGGAACGATTTCAAGCGGTTCTCATATTTCCCAAACAATTCTATTGGAATCTCTGCAATCAGAAGAGTTTTTAAAAGAAAAAGAAGAGAAATTTCAAATTATGCAATCGCGTGCTATTAAAACAAAGGAAGTACTTGCGGACGAAAAGTTTGCTTCCCACTGGACATACTACCCATTTAACTCTGGGTATTTTATGTGCTTGAAGTTAACTAATTTAGATGCAGAAACACTTCGTCTTCACTTATTGGATCAATACGGAGTTGGGGTTATTGCAAGCAATAAAACAGATATCCGCGTAGCATTCTCATGCGTAGAAGCGTCAGATATTGAAGAGCTATTTGATTTGATTTATCAAGGATGCCAAGACTTAACTAAATAATTGTTTTGAAAAACTGTTCATGAGTTAGCGCTCATGGACAGTTTTTTTTATGAAGTCAAATGTAAACGCTAACATTTATCTGGAATCCGAGACATAAACTATTGAAACGTTATTTTAATAGTTTGGGGGGATGAAGATGAGAGGCGAACGTATACCGGGGTGGGCAAAAGGTTTTATAGGAATTATTATTGCCTTAGTAACGATTCTTGTTCTTTATCTATATGTTGATAAAGAACAAGAGGAAGGATCTCCATACGCTACCATTACAGTAACAGAAGAGACAAACGCGGAGGCTGAGCCGGAAGTCGAAGAAGAGGAGAAGGAATTGGCTAATCCAGACATTAAAGTGGACTATGCTTCGAAAGATTGGGCAATCCATGGGGGTGATTATTACAACAGACGTTATTCCACTTTGAAGCAAATTACCTCAGAAAACATAGGTGATTTAAAACCAACTTGGGTTAGTAGTCTGGGCTCTGGGGCAGAAGATAAGTATTCGGGAGAAGCTACACCAATCGTAGTAGACGGTATTATGTATATTGCAACCGGTGCTAATGACGTATTTGCAATTGATGCCAAAACAGGTGAACAGATTTGGGCTTATACTCCGGATATTCCACAAGAAATGGACACGGTATGTTGTGGCTGGACGACTCGAGGAGTTGCGGTAGGTGATGGAAAGGTATATGTAGGGTTATTGGATGCAAGGCTAGTGGCACTTGATCAAAAAACAGGTGAAGAAGTATGGGAAACGAAAGTGGCGGAATGGGAGGAAGGATATACCGTTACAAGCGCACCACTTTACTATAATGGAAAAGTGTATACGGGTGTGGCTGGAGGAGAATATGGTATTCGCGGACGCGTAATGGCGTACGATTCCGATTTAGGATATGAAGTATGGCGTTTCTATACAATTCCGGGACCAGGGGATATCAATGGAGATACTTGGCCTTCCGATAATGATGCTTGGTTAACGGGAGGGGGCCCTGTTTGGAATACACCAGCAGTTGACCCGGAACTTGGGTATATTTACTTTGCAACTGGAAATACAGCACCAGACTTAGACGGTAGTAATCGTGAAGGAGATAATTTATACGCGAACTCTGTCGTTGCTGTGAATGCGGAAAATGGGGATTATGTATGGCATTTTCAAGAAGTGCACCATGATATTTGGGATATGGATCCAGCAAACCCAGTTGTTTTATTTGATGTAGAAAAAGATGGGGAGATGCGGAAGGGTCTCGGGCAAGCGGGGAAAACAGGATGGGTTTATTTCTTAGATCGTACGGATGGGACACCGCTAGTGGGGATTGAAGAAAAGCCGGTACCTCAATTGGCCGAACTAAAAACAGCAGCAACCCAGCCGTTCCCAATTGGAGATGCATTTGTCCCGCAAGGAGTTTTTCAAGAAGATGTTGACCGCGATTTAGGAGATGCATTCGAAGGGCAGATAGGCGATATTTTTACTCCGTTTTGGGAGGAACCGATTACCCTTAAACCAGGGCCTGCCGGTGGTGCGAACTGGCCGCCATCTGCTTATAACCCAGATACGGAGTTGTTTTATGTTTTAGGGAATGATAACTATTTTTCTTTTGCTAGACAAGAAGAGGAAGCGTTTGAGGAAGGCTCTATGTATATAGGTAGCATTATGCAACCAGTTTCCAATGCACCATCGCGTGGTACGGTAACTGCACTGGATGTTAAAACAAATAAGATAGTATGGCAACAAAATTGGGATGCTCAAGCATACAGTGGTGTTCTAACAACGGCTGGAAACCTTGTGTTTGTAGGTCATAACGACGGTCGTTTAATTGCTTTTGACGCTAAAACAGGTGATCAATTGTGGGAATATATGATGGATGCAGGTGCCAATGCCCCTTCTGTCACTTATGAAATTGAGGGAGAACAGTATATTTCGATTTATGCTGCAGGTAATGCACTAGCAGGGTCTAAACATGGAGATAAAATTTACACCTTTAAATTAGGAGGAAATTTACCTGAAGGGCAAGTGATTGATGCCTCAGCAAAAGATGGTTCTAACGGGTCTATAAATAATGAAGCAACAGAAGGTGATACAGTAAGCAGTGTAGATGCTGGCCTAGAAGTTTACGCGAATAGTTGTATTGCTTGTCATGGTAATCAAGGGGCGAATGGACATAATGGACCAAACCTACAGAATAGTAAGTTTGCCGAAAGTAGAGAAAACGTGATCGAACGAATAACAAATGGTGGAGCAACAATGCCATCCTTTAAAGATTCGTTAACTCCCGAAGAAATTGAAGCAGTGGCAGACTATATAGTGACGGTTATTTCCCCATTAGGTGAGGGATAAGTGAAGTGAAAAGAAACCAGCCATTTTGTCAGATGGCTGGTTTCTTTATGGTGATTTGCTCAAAATAGTGATACTGCAGTATCTCTCTTCTTTTAGAGATACCATCAGTTTAATTACCCAAGAAAAAGGGGAAATAGTGTATACTAGATTCAATCGTTATAAGTTAGAAGTTATGGAGAAGGGGATCATGATGAAAAAGAATTATCCAGACGACGGTTTAGCTTTACATACGGATTTATATCAAATTAATATGGCAGAATCCTATTGGGCGGATAACATGCACGAAAGAAAAGCGGTATTCGAGTTGTTTTTCCGAAAGCTTCCGTTTGGGAATGGCTATGCCATTTTTGCGGGGCTAGAGAGATGCCTTGATTACTTAAAAAATTTTCATTTTACCGAAAGCGATTTAGAATATTTACAGCAAGAGGTTGGCTATAAGGACGATTTTATCGATTATTTGCGGACGGTTCGGTTTACGGGAGATGTTTACTCGATGCTGGAAGGGGAACTTGTATTTCCGAATGAGCCAATTATGCGTATTGAATCGACATTGGTGGAAGCACAGCTTGTGGAAACTGCACTATTAAATATTGTTAATTATCAAACGCTTATAGCGACAAAAGGGTCTCGTATTAAACAAGTAGTGAAAGATGAAATTGCGATGGAGTTTGGTTCAAGACGAGCGCAAGAAATGGATGCAGCTATTTGGGGAACTCGTGCTGCATATATAGGTGGAATAGAATCCACTAGTAACGTGCGTGCTGGCAAAATGTTTGGTATTCCTGTTTCTGGAACACATGCCCATTCTTTAGTGCAAGCATATAAAAGTGAGTATGATGCATTTCACTCATATGCAAAACGTCATAAAGACTGTGTTTTCTTAGTGGACACGTATAGCACTTTAAAAACGGGGGTTCCTACTGCTATAAAAGTAGCGAAGGAACTTGGAGACAAAATCAATTTTATCGGTATTCGCTTAGATTCTGGTGATATTGCTTTTCTTTCAAAAGAAGCAAGAAAGATGCTAGATGCAGCTGGATTTACGAATGCTAAAATTATTGTTTCGAATGATTTAGATGAATATACAATTTTAAATTTAAAATCTCAAGGAGCAAAAGTGGATAGCTGGGGTATTGGTACAAAACTTATAACCGGTTACGACCAGCCGGCGCTTGGAGCGGTATATAAAATTGTCTCCATTGAGGATGAAGAAGGCACGATGCAGGACACGATTAAAATTTCCTCTACTACTGAAAAAGTAACGACACCTGGTCAGAAAAAGCTATTCCGAATTATTGATAAAGAAAATGGAAAGGCTGAAGGCGATTATATTACGATGCATGATGAAGATCCGACGCATGAAAAACGTTTGAAAATGTTCCATCCGGTGCACACGTTTGTCTCCAAATTTGTGACAAACTTTGAAGCGAAAGACTTGCATGTAAAAGTGATTGAAGATGGACAAGTTACGTACAAAATTCCGGATTTACAAGAAGTGCGTCATTATGCGCATACTAATTTAGACTTACTATGGGACGAATATAAACGTTCACTAAACCCAGAGGAATATCCGGTCGATTTAAGCCAAAAATGTTGGGACAATAAAATGCGCAATATACAGGAAGTAAAAGAGATGGAGCACAATCTTATTGCGCAAAATGGAGGCTGATCATAATGACAACTATACAACAGAAAATTATCGAGGCTTTGAAAGTGAAACCAAACATTAATGTAGAAGAAGAGATCCGAGTTAGTATTGATTTTATGAAGGCGTATCTAAAGAAGCATCCCTTTATGAAAAGTATGGTCCTCGGTATTTCAGGAGGACAAGATTCCACATTAGTAGGGAAGCTTGCGCAACTCGCTGTAGACGAGCTGAATAAAGAAGCTGGCGAAGAAGTCTATGCATTTATAGCGGTAAGTTTACCGTATGGTGTTCAATTTGATGAAGATGAGCGTCAAGATGCATTGGATTTTATCCAACCGTCTAAATCTGTCACGATCAATATTAAAGAGGCAGTGGATGCAAGTGCGCGAGCGCTTAGCGAAGCGGGTGTTACATTATCGGACTTTGCAAAAGGGAATGAAAAAGCTAGAGAACGTATGAAGGCACAATATTCAATTGCCGCAATGTATAATGGCGTTGTGCTTGGAACAGATCATGCAGCGGAGGCTGTCACTGGTTTTTATACAAAATACGGCGATGGCGGTGTAGATTTAACTCCAATATTCCGTTTGAACAAAAGACAAGGCAAGCAGTTGCTTAAACAACTAGGATGTCCGGAGCATTTATATTTGAAAGTTCCGACTGCAGACTTAGAAGAAAATCGCCCGGCTATTCCGGACGAAGTAGCGCTCGGTGTAACGTACGAAGAAATTGACGATTACTTAGAGGGTAAAAAAATCTCACAAGCATCACAAGAAAAAATAGAAGGTTTTTATACTCGATCTATGCATAAGCGACATATGCCGATCACAGTGTTTGATGATTTTTGGAAATAGTTGTCCGTAAAATAGTAGATGGTGGGAAAGGTTAAAGTTTCCCCCTCTACTTTTTTTATTGGTTTGGAAACTATAGAAGATATAGAAATGTGGCTAACCTTTTTCAAGAAACATAGGGAACGGCCTGCTTTAATTTAATCGTGGTATGAGGAAACTGCGCGCTAGTTATCGGCGTCTCACTTCCAAGTAAGCTTTTTTTATGAAAACTGATTGCTCTCAGAAGTAATTTAGTTGCTTTCAAACTAGAACTAGTTGCTCTCAACAATCGTTTGGTTGCTCTCAGACTAGAACTGGTTGCTTTCAACAGCTGGTTGGTTGCCCTTAGCCATTTATTGGATTTACTTAGTCAAAAACTGTTGATGTTTTTGTTTTTAGCAAATCGATCATTAATAAAAAAGATATTGTCATTGATTTTCGCTACAGGCGGCGATTCCTGTTCTTTTCAGGATATTTTATTAGGAGGAGCAGTGACCAATCTATTCTTCGTTTGCGAAGATGGTTAAGCATTTTCTTATTTGTATTATATTGTAACTTTCGGTATGCTAATTATATACTATATTAATTTTCAAACTAATCTTTCAATAGAGGATACCGGGGGAAAAAAGATGATGGAACAATTGCAAATTCAATCTATTATTACAAATATAGAAAAAGTGATGATTGGTAAGAAACATATTGCAGAGTTGGCAGTCGTAGCACTCCTTGCTGAAGGGCATGTACTTCTAGAAGATGTACCGGGTGTTGGAAAAACGATGATGGTACGTGCTCTTGCCAAATCAATCGGTGCTGATTTTAAACGGATTCAATTTACGCCGGATTTATTGCCATCGGACGTATTAGGGGTCTCGATTTACAACCCAAAAGAAATGGAATTTGAATTTAGAGCAGGACCAATTATGGGGAATATTGTACTAGCAGATGAAATAAATCGTACTTCTCCTAAGACACAATCCGCACTTTTAGAAGGAATGGAAGAAGCATCTGTAACAATTGATGGGATTACCATGCCGATTCCTAAACCATTTTTTGTTATGGCTACACAAAATCCAATAGAACATGAAGGTACATACCCTCTGCCAGAAGCCCAGCTCGATCGTTTTTTATTGAAATTAAAAATGGGATATCCGAATCCAAGTGAAGAAATAGAAATTTTGGATCGTGTTGAAAAACTAACGCCGATTGAGCAAATCGATTCTGTTATTACATTGGAACAATTATTAAATTTACAGAAACAAGTGAAAATGGTAAAGGTTGACCAAACGATGAAAGGGTATATTGTCGATCTTGCCAATCGAACTAGACAAGACACGTATATTTACCTAGGAGTTAGTCCGAGAGCTTCTATAGCTCTAATGAGAGCTGCACAAAGTTATGCAATGCTTCAGGGAAGGGATTTCATCATACCAGATGATATTCAATATTTAACTCCCTTTGTTTTCGGTCATCGTGTCATTCTAAGACCAGAAGCTAGATATGATGGGATTTCTACGGAAGAAGTATTAACTCGGATTATTAAACGAACACCGGTCCCATATAAGAGGAAAGTAAGTCAATGAAACAGCGATTGAAACGATTAAGACCGTTAAAAGGTCTTGTTGGTATAATGTTTCTTTTAATCGTAACGTTCGTGTATGCCATGTTCCAAGGTGGATTTGTTAGTTGGTTTTTATTTTATTTGTTGATTCCCCTTTCTATTTATTCTTTGCTCTTATTTTTTTATCCGCTTTCGAAGTTGGATGTAAATAGGACAATAGATACTCGGAATGTTTATAGTGGAGGAAAGTTCGCGGCAACCGTTCACATCAGAAGAAATAATCATTTTCCGCTTATGTATGTAAAGTTCGAAGAAAAAGTTAGTCCTACATTAGCGAATATCACTTCATGGAAACGTATGATTTTTTGGGGAATGAAAAAAGAGTTTACTTGGACTTATGAAATGGATCATATTCCTCGAGGGGAGCATGTACTAGAGGGGCTTACTATTCAAGTTAGTGATTTATTTGGATGGGTCAAGAAAGATGCGTTTATCCCGAATCCTAAAACGATTCTTGTATTTCCGAATGTAACAGAAATGGTATATGTCCCTATTGAAACGAGATATGACCAAGGTGCCGCCGTATCGAGAATTCAAACGATGAAAGATACTTCCATGGCTACAGGTTTAAGATCTTATCAACCAGGGGACCGGGTTTCTTGGATTCATTGGAAATCCTTTGCTAGAACACAAACGCTTAAAACGAAAGAGTTTGAAGACCGTCAATCCCAAGATTTATTCGTCTTGATGGACCGGACACCTGCTGATAGTTTTGAAGAAATAGTCGATTTAACTGCCTCTATTTTACAAGCAATTGTGCGTCATCAGGCTTCCAGTGCTTTTTTGTCTTTAGGTGAACATCGTTTTTTTATCCCCTCTGTTCAAAGTGAAAGTCAATTACAGCAGGTACTATATCATTTAACGAAAGTGCAACCAGATTTAACAAAATCAATTGAACAAGTGATTTTACATGACGGGGCATTGGCACAAGCAACTTCTCTTTTATATGTTACAAGTAATCTTACATATGAATGGATAGATAGTGTTCAAAAAACGGCAAGTAATTTGCGTGTTTGTACATGCTTTGTTGTCAAACAAAAAGACGAAAAGTTATTGAAAGAGGAACAAGTCATGCATCAGTTTGCTGCGAGTAGAGGAGTTCGGGTTCACACTATTACGAAAGATCGTTTTGCCCAAGCGTTTATGGAGGTGACTCGTTCATGAGTAAAAAAGCAGTGTTATCTTTTTTCATTTATTTTTTTGTATTTGTTTTAACGGTTGAATGGTTAAAACCAGTTATCGAGTTAACCGATACAGATCATTTGTATTTATTTAGTTTATACTTATTTATTTCTTTTTTATTTTACTTCATAAGATTGAAATGGTATTATGCGGCACCGATAAAAATAGTATTTATTTGCTGGGTAATTATCTCGATTTATACCGATTTGTCGTTTATCTCTTCTGATGCTTTTGCTTATTTGATAGAAGCCATTCGTGTGAATACAGTTGCTTTGATCTCACGTGAATGGTTAGAAGTAACGAATCCTTTTCGGACCTTTTTGTTTTTTTTGCTGTTATGGATGACTACGTATTTATTAAACTATTGGATACGTGTCAGAAAAAATATCCTATTATTCTTTATCCTGACGATTCTATTTATAACAATCTTAGATACATTTAGTCCATATAATGGAGAAAAAAGCATTATGATTGCATTAATATCGGGTTTTATTGCGATGGGATTGTTATATGCTCAGAGAGTTGGGACGGAAAATAAAGAGCAAGCAAAAACACCTCTTTTGCTTGGTGGTATAGGAAGTCTAGTTGCAATACTTGTCATTAGTGGAGCACTAGCTTTTATATTACCGAAAGCCGGACCAACCTGGCCAGACCCTGTACCGTTTTTCACTGCTGCAAAACCATCTGCTTCGAGTGAAGAGGGTGGAAATGGAAGTGGAGTGCATAAGAAAGTAGGGTATGGGGAGAATGATGAAAATTTAGGTGGTGCATTTGTCGCAGATGATACTCCAGTATTTACAGCAGCTGTACCGACCAGACAATATTGGAAAATTGAAACGAAGGACACATATACATCTAAGGGTTGGATTTTATCTAATACAGAAGCGAAAATTAGTAGCTATAATCTTGGGGAATCAATTCAATCAGATATTACTCCAGGAGAGGAAGAAAGAACAGCGACTGCAAGTGTTTCCATGCTACAGGAATATCCTTTTGTTATGCAACCTTATGGCATTAAGCAAGTAGATGCTTTAGAACCATTCACTCTATCGTGGAATGAAACAAATCAAAAGCTTTCTACGTTCAATGGCGGTAGCGCAGTGCCCATTACAAATTATGATGTTGCTTATAGTGAGCCCGTATATAGTTTAAAGGCGCTTCGCAATACGAAAATAGAAAGTTTAGATAGTCTTACAAGTGAATTTGATCGCTATTTACAATTGCCTGAAACCTTACCGACTAGAGTACGAGAGTTAGCTACTTCTATTACGGAAGGTGACGGAAATTTATATGAAAAAGCGAAATCTATTGAACGCTACTTTAAACAAAACGGTTTTCGTTATAATGAGGAATTAGCCGCTATTCCAGAAGGGAATACGGATTACGTCGATCAGTTTTTATTTGATACGAAAGTGGGGTATTGTGATAATTTTTCAACTTCTATGGTTGTTTTACTTCGTTCAGAAGGAATCCCTGCACGTTGGGTGAAAGGCTTTGCACCGGGAGAGATTGTAGAAAGAGAAGATAGCATTCCTATTTATGAAATAACGAATAATAACGCCCATTCATGGGTCGAGGCTTATTTTCCAAATATAGGTTGGATGACTTTCGAACCTACAATTGGTTTCACCAATAGTGCAAACTTAAATTATGATTTAGATATTCAAACGGATGAGTTGGAAGCTCCAAAACAAACACCAGCACCAACTCCTAAAAAACCCGAGCCGGCGAAAGAGAGAACAGAAGTTTCCGAGAAGCTCACCAAAGTGCTGAGTGATAGTATAAATTGGGTATTGGACCGCAAAGCTACATTTATATGGATAATCATCGGACTAGCTTTTTTTGGTTTGCTTGCTTATCGATTTAGACGCAAATGGTTATCAAAAGTGCTAATCCCATTATATCGCACAAGAAAAGATGACTGGGATTCGTTTGAAAAAATGTATCATCAGTTACTCAAACAGCTCCACGCTTATGGATATGTAAAAGAGCAGGGACAAACCTTAACGGATTATGCTACACAGATTGATGGCTATTTTAATGGCAACCATATGAAGCAATTGACGAGTGTATATGAAAGAGGTTTTTACGGTGGCAACAAAGTAGAGGTCGACTATCCATTGATGCGGGAAAGTTGGGAAAATTTAATCAATCAGCTAAGCAGTTGATTTTACACTCCACAAGCTGTAAACTATAGTCAAATTAAATTGACCAAGTTGCCCTCGTATATGTCCGATAATATGGTTCGGATGTCTCTACCAAGTTACCGATAATAACTTGACTATGAAGGTGAATGCAGTCATGTCTTTTTTATGGGACAGTTGCATTCACCTTTTTGAAGTAGAGAACATTAACGCGTAGAAAGAGGTTTACTTTCTTACGCGTTTTTTTATTCTAGATAGCGCACTTGGATCACAAATAGAGAAAAGGTGGATGCTAATGTCTTCAACTCCATTGTTGAAAGAACAAGAAAAAATTGTCGTATTAGATTTTGGTAGTCAATATAACCAACTAATAACACGTCGTATTCGTGAATTTGGAGTGTACAGTGAGTTGCACCCACATACAGTAACAGCAGAAGATTTAAAGAAGATGAATGCTACTGGAATCATTTTCTCAGGTGGTCCGAACTCTGTATATGATGAAAATGCATTTCATATTGACCCTGCGATTTATGAAATTGGAGTTCCTATCTTAGGTATTTGTTATGGGATGCAATTAATGTCGCAACATTTTGGTGGGAAAGTAGAAAAAGCTTCTCATCGAGAATATGGTAAAGCGGAAATTGACGTAAAAAATGCAACAGCTTTATTTGGACAACTTCCTGCAAACCAAGTTGTATGGATGAGTCACGGTGACCATGTAACAGTTGCTCCAGAAGGATTTGAAGTAATTGCAACAAGCCCTTCTTGTGAAGTTGCGGCAATGGCAAATGAAGCGGAGAATTTATACGCAGTTCAATTCCATCCAGAAGTAAGACATTCTATTTACGGAATCGATTTACTACGTCAATTCGTGTTCGATGTTTGTCATGCGAAAGGCGACTGGACAGTGGAAAGTTTCATCGAGATGGAAATTGAAAAAATTCGCCAAGAAGTTGGCGACAAAAAAGTGTTATGCGCACTTAGCGGTGGAGTAGATTCTTCTGTAGTTGCTGTTTTAATCCATAAAGCAATCGGCGACCAATTAACATGTATGTTCGTGGATCATAACTTACTTCGTAAAGATGAAGCAGAAGGTGTTATGAAAACTTTCTCTGAAGGCTTCCATATGAACGTGATTAAAATTGATGCTCGCGAACGTTTTATGAGCAAATTAGCTGGAGTTTCTGATCCGGAGAAAAAACGTAAAATCATCGGTAATGAATTTATCTACGTATTTGACGATGAAGCATCTAAATTGGAAGGTATGGATTTCCTTGCACAAGGAACTCTATACACAGACATTATCGAGAGCGGTACAGCTACTGCCCAAACGATTAAATCGCACCATAACGTTGGTGGTCTTCCAGAAGATATGCAATTTAAATTAATCGAGCCATTAAACACTTTATTCAAAGACGAAGTTCGCGCGCTTGGGACAGAGCTTGGTTTACCAGATGATATCGTTTGGCGTCAACCTTTCCCTGGTCCTGGATTAGCAATTCGTGTGCTTGGAGAAGTAACGGAAGAAAAACTAGAAATCGTTCGTGAATCAGACGCAATTCTTCGTGAAGAAATCGCAAAAGCTGGTTTAGAACGTGATATTTGGCAGTACTTCACAGTGCTACCTGATATTCGTAGTGTTGGTGTAATGGGCGATGCCCGTACGTACGACTACGCAATCGGAATTCGCGCAGTTACTTCTATAGATGGAATGACATCTGACTGGGCACGTATCCCTTGGGATGTACTAGAAAAAATAAGTGTACGTCTGGTCAATGAAGTTCCTCATATTAACCGCGTACTGTATGATGTAACGAGTAAACCACCAGCAACGATTGAGTGGGAATAGTTAATTGAGAATAGCCTAGAATCCTTGTGAAAAGGACTCTAGGCTATTTTTTTAGGGATTAGCGTTTATAGATAAATAAATAGCTATACTTCCGTCCGTTTTATAAATCTCAAAATCAGTTGTATAAGCTCTTCCTAGATCACTTTTCCAAATCTCGCTCCAAGCCTTACCTACCCCGGCTAGATCATTTGATTCGACTTCCCAAATAAAATATTCGCCATTCCCGATCGTGATGCTATGTTCGCCACTCGTTTGTTCCGTTCCAATCATAAAATCAAAGTCTCCAGTATAATCACTTTCATAGTTACTATAAACTGCGTAGATATCACCTTTCACTTGCTTTTTTAAGAATTCCTCCCACGCTTTAGAGAATATACTCACATCGTTATTGTTTGCCCTAACCTTATTCCCGTAGACCACTTTTGCAGGGATATTTTCAGTCATTTCTAAATCTCCACCTTTCTAAGGAGAATATATCATGGTATATATGACAACTGGTTGTCATCATTAATAATCTTATGGATTTTATTTAGCTCGTAATAATACTCATTTTTTATTGTTTCTGGTTTTAAAACATCAACCGAGCTCCCGAACATTAGTAAAAAAGGAAGAAGGTTTTTATTTGCATCATATGTGAAAGTGACCTTGATAGTATTGGAGAGAATCTCCATTTCCTCTTCCAAGAAAAAATCATATAGCTTGCCCAATTGATTTCTTTCGAATGCTAACACTACTTCTATGTCACTAGATATTTGGTTAAATTCTTTTTCTGCAATTGTTAGAGAAGTTTCATCTAAGAGTAGAATTTCCCTGATCCGTGTAAGCTTGAATATCCTATTGTCTTCTCTTTTTTCACAATAACCAGTGATATACCAACTACCATCGGCTAAATTCATACTGGAAGGAGAAATAACTCTATTGGTAATTTCACCGTTAAAAGACACATACTTAAGTTTCACCTTTTTTTGTTGAGACATTGCCTTCCTTAACAATTTTAGTTTTTCATTAGTTTCCATCTCAATTTCTTTTCTATGGATAGTTGGGGAGTAAAAAGAAAAGTTGCTATAAGATTCATCATCTCCCTTTAGCTTCTCTATTTTCTCCATGATTAGTTGGTTCTCCTCTTGCAAAATGTCGTGTTGTAGTTTTAAAGCTTCTATAATTGTTTGCTTCTCCTTATCAGAGAACAAATATTTATCCATTTTGTAGGAAGGCATCAATCCTATGCCTCCATTTCGACCATGAATTGTGACAACGGGAAGCCCGGATAGAGCCAATGAGTTAACATCCCTATAAATGGTTCTCTTACTGACTTCTAGTTTATTGGCCAGTTCTTCAGCTGAAACTATTTCTTTATTTAATAAGATGACTAATATGGATAATAATCTCTCAACCTTGATCATTATGTGCGCTCCTTCTAATAAAAACGTTAAATTCTCCTATCATTATAACGAATGCAAAGGAGGAGCTTAAAGAAACGTTTTCTTTTAGGGGAAAGAGATTGAAAGTGTCACAATAACGAACTATTACATTAAAAAATATAAAAATGTTCGGTTTTTGTATTGATTTTTTAAAAGTATGGTGTTATATTACTATCATAATTTAATTATGTTGTCGTATAACGTTGGGAATAAGGCCCAAAAGTCTCTACCGAATCACCGTAAATGATTCGACTACGATGAGTGGAAATTGTTTTCTTTCACTTGTTAGAGATATTAAAGCATACGACTTTTATGAAGTCGTATGCTTTTTCTGTTATACAGACAATAAATGGAGGATATTATGAAAAAGTATTTTCAATTCGATGAACTAGGAACAAATTATCGTAGTGAAATTATCGGTGGTTTAACGACATTTCTTGCAATGGCGTACATCCTAGTTGTAAACCCGATGATTCTGTCGCTGGAAACAGTAGAAGGTTTACCAGAATTTATGTATATGGATAAAGGCGCGGTATTTACTGCAACTGCAATCGCTGCAGGTATTGGTTCTATTTTGATGGGAGTGCTTGCAAAGTATCCTATCGCATTGGCACCTGGTATGGGTTTAAATGCTTTCTTTGCTTTTACAGTTGTTTTAGAATTCGGAATACCTTGGCAAATGGCTTTAACAGGGGTATTTGTAGCCGGAGTTATTTTTATTCTTTTATCATTAACAGGGATTCGTGAAACAATTATTAACGCTATACCGACAGAGCTAAAATATGCGGTTGGTGCAGGTATAGGTTTATTCATCACTTTTGTCGGATTACAAAATTCAAAAATTATCGTGAGCAGTGATACGGTAATTGTTGGTTTAGGGGATTTAACAGATCCTAACATACTATTAACTATTTTTGGATTAGTAATAACAGTAATTATGATGGTTAAAGGCATTAAAGGTGGAATTTTCTACGGTATGTTGATCACGGCTATTGTCGGTATGATTTTTAGCTTAGTGCCAACTCCAACTGGAATTGTAAGTAGTGTTCCAGACATAGCGCCAACTTTCGGAGCAGCGCTTGATCCTATTTTCAAAGATCCATCATCTCTTTTAAATCATCAATTTTTGATTGTTGTTCTTACTTTCTTGTTTGTAAATTTCTTTGATACAGCTGGGACATTAATTTCTGTTGCGAACCAAGCTGGTCTGATGAAAGAAGGAAAACTTCCACGCGCAGGAAAAGCCCTTCTAGCAGATGCAATAGCTACAACTGCAGGAGCAGTTGCTGGTACTTCTACTACTACATCTTATGTTGAATCTACTGCAGGTGTTGCTGCGGGTGCACGCTCAGGCTTTGCGGCTGTAGTCACGGGAGTTCTACTATTATTATCCTTATTCTTTTATCCGGTATTAAGTGTAATTACTTCATATGTTACAGCACCTGCACTTATTATCGTCGGAGTATTAATGGTATCTTCATTAGGAAATATTGAATGGACTAAATTTGAAATTGCTGTACCAGCTTTCTTTGTTATTATTGCAATGCCGCTGACTTACTCGATTGCAACTGGTATCGCAATCGGATTTATCTTCTATCCAATTACAATGATCGTCGCAGGACGAATTAAAGAAATTCATCCGATTATGTATGGTTTGTGGGTAATATTTATTTGTTACTTTATCTTCTTATAATAGAATGTAATGAAAAAGAGAGGCCAAGTGTCTCTCTTTTTTTATTGGAAAATGTTGATAGAAAGAGAATAATGGGGAAAGAATGCGAATGGTGTATATGCTTTCGAAGTAAATACCGCAAGGGTTCAAAGGCTCTATAAACTCTCTAAAGATATTAGTTGCATTTATCTGAATAAAATGTTAATATCTTTTTATAACTTTTTGTCGAATAATGTGTTGACGAAGTATGGAAAAGGGTGTTAAGATACAAAGGTCGCCAAAACAAAACGACAAATAAACAACATGAACATTGAAAACTGAACATGCAAAACGTTAAGACATATAGTTATTCAGATTAACTTGTTAGTCTGATAACAAAACAATTATGACATCATTTAATGATGATGCCAGCAAAACAAAATGAGCTTTTTAAGTTCTCTATTATGGAGAGTTTGATCCTGGCTCAGGAC